>VBCL01000245.1 GCA_005888865.1 Betaproteobacteria bacterium
ACACCGCCAACGATCCGAAGGCGGTCGCACAACTCGCGGCGTGGGGCGTGGATGCGATCATTACCGATGCGATCGATGTCATTCGACCGGTCGACCTGATCGGCTCAGTCAATGATCTGCCGCCAGACCTCAGCGCGCGAGAGAAGCATTACCTGAAAACGACGGGCTATGGCCGCAAGCGCCCTCGTTGAGGTCTGAAAGTAGGGTCAGACTCGACTTTTCATGCACGGCTCCCGCTTCGACTAGCCCACTGCGAAAACTCGAATCTGACCCTACTTTCCTTATGCCCAGCCCTTCGCCCTGGCAACCGCCTTTTCCCAGCCCGCAGTCAGCGCCGCGGCCTGGTCGCGAGACATCGCGGGCTCGAACCGCCGCTCGATCTGCCAGTTGCCGGTGATGTCGCTCTCGTCGCGCCAGTAGCCGACCGCGAGTCCCGCAAGATATGCTGCGCCGAGCGCGGTCGTCTCGAGCACCTTCGGGCGCACGACCGCCACACCGAGCAGATCGGCTTGGATCTGCATGAGCAGATCGTTGGCCGCCGCGCCGCCATCGACGCGGAGCTCGGAGAGCTCGAGGCTCGCATCCGCTTCCATGGCGCGCAACACCTCTGCGCCCTGGAACGCGATCGACTCCAGCGCGGCACGTGCGAGATGCGCGCCGGTCGCGCCGCGGGTGAGCCCGAAGATCGCGCCGCGCGCGTAGGCGTCCCAGTGCGGCGCACCCAGGCCGGCGAACGCGGGTACGAGATACACGCCGCCGTTGTCGGGCACGCTCGCGGCCAGTGCTTCGACCTCCGGTGCGGCGCGGATGATCTTGAGCCCGTCGCGCAGCCATTGCACAACGGCGCCGGCGATGAAAACGCTGCCTTCGAGTGCGTAATCCGTGTTGCCGCCGCGACGTGAGGCGACGGTCGTCAGCAGACGATTTTTCGAGGCCACGGCAGTCCGCCCGGTCGTGAGCAGGAGGAAGCATCCGGTACCGTAGGTGTTCTTGGCGAGACCCGGTGCGAGACAGGCCTGGCCGAACAGCGCCGCCTGCTGATCTCCGGCGATCCCTGCGATCGGCACCGAAACGCCCGCGAGCGTGGTCTCCGCGCAGACGCCCGACGAGTCGACGACGGTCGGCAGGACGGCGCGCGGCACGTCGAGGAGTCCAAGGAGCTCGTCGTCCCAGTCGCCTTGATGAATGTCGAAGAGCAGCGTGCGGCTCGCATTCGTTGCATCGGTGACGTGCTTGGTCCGGCCGGAAAGATTCCAGATCAGCCACGAATCGACTGTCCCGAACGCGAGCTCGCCGCGCCTTGCACGCTCGCGCGCACCCGGAACGTTATCGAGCAGCCACTTGAGCTTGGTACCTGAGAAATATGCATCGAGCACGAGACCCGTCTTGCGCGTGAATGTCGGCTCACGACCTGCGCGGCGCAGAGCGTCGCAGGTCGGCGCGGTACGCCGGTCCTGCCACACGATGGCGTTGGCGACCGGCCGCCCGGTCGCGCGCTCCCAGAGCAGCGTCGTTTCGCGCTGATTGGTGATGCCGATTGCCGCAATGTCCGCAGGCGCGACCGAGGCCTTCGCGAGCACCTCGGTCATGACCGCGGACTGTGTGGCCCAGATCTCCATCGGATCGTGCTCGACCCAACCCGGTTGCGGGTAGATCTGCGCGAACTCGCGTTGGGCAACCGCGCGAATCGATCCCGCGTGGTCGAAGAGAATCGCGCGCGAGCTGGTGGTGCCCTGGTCTAAGGCGAGCACAAACGACATTGACGCCTTCCCTCCTGGTACCGAGCCTCACGCCAAGCCCTGAGGTCGTCGTCCCCGCGAACGCGGGGACCCAGTGTCGTACAAAACGAAAGTCGCTGGGTTCCCGCTTCCGCGGGAACGACGGCACTCTTGCCGATCGTTGTCCGTTACTGCTCCGCCGCGTACAATGACACGTTTTGCGGCTTGGCTATTCTAGCTGTCTGCCGCCCGCTCGTCGCCCAGCGCTCGAACCCCATGCCGCTTCCCACGCCCTCGCCCCGTACCCGCCTGCACACGCGCCGGGTGTCGTACGAAGGCTTCCGGCGCGACGACGGGCTGTTCGATCTCGAAGGTCACCTGACCGACATCAAGGATCACGACTACGCGCTGCTCACGGGCCTGCGACCGGCCGGCGTGGCCGTACATGACATGTGGGTGCGGGTGACCGGGGGCAGTGACTACATCATCCAATCGATCGAGGTCCGCACCGACGGCATGCCGTACGAAACGTGCGACCGGATCGAACCCGCATACGCGAAGCTTGCCGGCGCGAGTCTCCTGCATGGCTTTCGCAAGACGCTCTACGACGCGATGGGTGGCGTGCGCGGCTGCAGCCACGTCACCGAATTGCTGGCGCACGCGCCCACTGCTGCGATCCAGATGTTCGCCGGCCTGCGCCGTGAGATCGAGCCGGGCGGAGACAAACCCTTCCAGCTCGATCGCTGTCACGCGCTCGAGACGACGACCGACACCGTCCGTCGCTATTATCCGCAGTGGTATCGCGGAGTGGGCTGATCATGGCCCGAAGCGTCGCGTTTTGTGTTCGTCATTCCCGCGCAAGCGGGAATCCAGTGTCGTGCGTCGAACGTCTCTGGGTCCCCGCTTTCGCGGGGACGACGACCACGAAATCGGGGGGCCGCCCGTGAAAATCCACGAGTACCAGGGCAAGGAAATCTTTCGCCGCTTCGGCATCCCGACGCCGCGGGGCGTCCCGGCCTTTTCGGTCGACGAAGCCGTCAAGGCCGCGGAGGGGCTCGATAGCGGCGTCTGGGTCGTGAAGGCGCAGATCCACGCTGGCGGTCGCGGCAAGGGTGGCGGGGTCAAGCTCGCCAAGTCGATCGAGCAGGTACGCGAGCTCGCCGGGGAGATCCTTGGCATGCAGCTCGTCACCCATCAGACCGGCCCGCAGGGACAGAAGGTGCGCCGACTGCTGATCGAGGAGGGTGCGGACATCAAGAAGGAGCTCTACGTCGGCATGGTCGTCGACCGCGGCACGCAGCGGGTCGTGCTCATGGCGAGCTCCGAAGGCGGCATGGACATCGAGGAGGTCGCGGCCAAGACGCCGGAGAAAATCCACAAGGTCTTCATCGATCCGGGAAAGGGGCTGACCGACGCCGAGGGTGACGAGGTTGCCCGCAAGATCGGCATCCCGGAGGGAAGCGTGGTCGAGGGCCGGCGAATCTTCCAGGGGCTCTATCGTGCATTCGACGAGACCGATGCTTCGCTCGCCGAGATCAATCCGCTGATCGTCACCGGCGACGGCCACGTGATCGCGCTCGACGCCAAGCTCAACTTCGACGCGAACGGATTGTTCCGGCATCCCGATCTCGTCGAAATGCGCGATCTCGACGAGGAGGATCCCGCCGAGATCGAGGCATCGAAATACGACCTCTCGTACATCTCGCTCGACGGCAATATCGGATGCCTCGTCAACGGCGCCGGGCTCGCGATGGCGACCATGGACACGATCAAGCTCTACGGCGGCGCACCGGCGAACTTCCTCGATGTCGGTGGTGGTGCGACCGCTGAAAAAGTGACCGAGGCGTTCAAGATCATGCTGGGGAATCCGAACCTCAAGGCGATCCTGGTGAACATTTTCGGCGGGATCATGAAATGCGACACCATCGCGACCGGCGTCGTTGCCGCGGCGCGAGAAGTGAAGCTCAAGGTCCCGCTGGTCGTCCGCATGAAGGGTACCAACGAGGATCTCGGCAAGAAGATACTCGCCGATTCGGGGCTGCCTATCATCACTGCGAACAACATGGCCGAAGCAGGGGAGAAGGTGGTTGCCGCGACGAAGAGTGCTTAGCTTGTCGCCCCGGCGCAGGCCGGGGCCCAATTTGAATGAGCGAGATACAAGGATACGTTCAGATATTTGTCGCCCCGGCGCAGGCCGGGGCCCAATTTTCGGTGAACGAGGCTCGACGATACATTCAGACATTTGTCGCCCCGGCGCAGGCCGGGGCCCAATTTGAATGAGTGAGACGAGGGGCTACGTCTACATACTGGCGAATAAGCGTTACGGTACGCTCTACGTCGGAGTAACGAGCGATCTAGTAAAAAGAGTATGGGAGCACAAAGAACATCTTGTTGCAGGATTCACGACGAAGCACAAGATCCAACAATTGATCTGGTATGAATTGCACGACTCGATCGAGGCCGCAATCACGCGCGAGAAGCAGATCAAGGAATGGCATCGCGCGTGGAAGGTGAATCTCATCCAGGAGATGAATCCAGAGTGGCGGGAT
>VBCL01000246.1 GCA_005888865.1 Betaproteobacteria bacterium
GAGGTCCCAATCCGAAGTAGAGCCGGTAATGTCCCTGCGAGAAGAACGCCCCGTCGTTGAGCCCGACCTGCTGGGTCTGCTCGCCATCCGCCGTGTGGAGCGTAACCCGCGCACCGATGGCCTGCGGGTTCCCCGGCTTTCCGGCCAATCTCAGCTCCAGCCAGTGATTTCCGTTGGAGACCACGTTGCGGTAGGCGGTGATGTTCCATGCGAACCGGTCCTCGGAATCCTTCCAGGGTCTCTCCCACCACCGCCACAGCGAGAAATTCTCGTTTCGGGCAAGCAGGAGATCACGACGGCCGTCGTTGTCGAAGTCGGCCCAGTTGGCGATCGCGGCCATGTACTTGTGCGGCGGCAATGCCAGAAGCCCGGTGGCCTCGAAGGTGTGGTCAGGCCGCTGCCGGAACAAACCCTGCGGCACCGAATACAGGTCGACGCGCCCGTCGTTGTCGAAATCCACCCAGCTTGCGGTGACGCTTTCTCCAGGCAGACCCAGGGTCGCAGGATCGACGATCGAAAACCGTCCGCTGCCGTCGTTGAGCAGCAGCGCATTGCCCGTCTTGGATGCCGAGAACACGTCGAGCCTGCCGTTGCCTCGAAAATCGGCAACCACCAGTTTTCCATCCACGAACCAGTACTCGTCGGCGATTCCCTTCAGCTTGGGATTGTCGCCGCGCACGAACTTTCCCCGGCCGATGAACTCACGCGAAAAAGACCTCCCGCCGTGGTTCCGGTAGAGGTAGAACCCCGTGTCCTCCGAGGTCAGCAGGTCGATATACCCGTCGTTGTCGGCGTCGAACCACACGAAATCGATCACCTCGTGCTCGGGGATATCGAGACCGCGCTGCGCCGCAACGTCGACAAAATGCTTGTCCGGATTCTGACGGTACAGCTGCTTCGGATACTTTCCCTCGGTGTAGACGTTCCCCCTGTCCTGACAATTGATGAAGAGGTCGAGCAGCCCGTCGCGATCGAAGTCGACCCAGTTGACCTTCCTGCCGGAACAGCCACGCTTGTCGATGCCGACTTCCGTTGCAACATTCCTGAAGGGCAGCCCTCCTCCGTGGGTGACGAATAACTGGTCCTGAATACCCTTCTCGACGTCCGCGGGCAGCGCCTTCAGCGTCCCGCCAAGACCGCCTCGATTGACGAATACGTCCATGGCGCCATCATCGTTGTAGTCGGCCCAGGCCATTCCATGCGGATCCTGGAACGTGAGCTCGAACCGCCGCGAATCGAATATTTTCTGGTGGCCGACGTAAACGGACGTCAATGGCAGAGACCCATCGAGCTCGATGCCGATGGGGACGCCGGGCGTCTCGATTTCCAGATCCAACTCGCCGTCGACGTCCGCGGCGAAGCCCATCACCGTCTCCGACAGCTCTTTGCCGCGACTTGGAGGCGTGACGGGGGCCTGCGCCGCGAACCCGAACCCCTTGTAGCCATTGACGGCAGAGTAGCTGCGAATTTTCCCCTCGAGCCTGCCGACGTCCTTGATCTTGTAGGTGCGGAACGTCAGCGTCTTTCTCCCCTTCCAGTAGATGTAGACGCCGGGAGCGATCATTTCCGGTTGGCTCAGGGCGATTTCCACGCCGGGAAATTCCGAGCTCTGATCGAGGCCCCAGGCCGACAGTGTGTCGCGGTATCCTCCCTTGCCATCGGCGATCAGGAGATCCTGCCGGTAGTTATGATTGGTGGTGAAGGCATCCAGCACATCGTCGCCGTTTGCGTCAACGACCCCGATATCCATCAGCAATTGCGTTGCCCTAAACGGTATCGGATACTCGACGAACGAGGTCCTCGAGCGCCACAGCCAATACGTATCCGTCCATGCCAGTTCCCTGGCAACGACGCCTACGAGGAGGGCGGCAACCACCACGCCGCCAAGCACAAATGGCAATCGCCTGTTCAATGCACGTGCCCTTGGCGCGCGCGACGAGCTGAGGAGAGGTTTCGCATCGCTTCCCGCCCGCGCCCCTAGGCGAACTCCACCTCGAACATCCTCGCCCATTCCTCGAGGAACAGGCCGTGCAGGAGGAACGGGCGATCAGCCCCACGCCGCTCCAAGAAGCGCTCGTACTCGCTGACGTAGGCGCGCGGGTTGAAAATCGCGGCTGTTCGCGGCTCCTGGAATATTTCGCCGACTCTCTGGCGAATCGACTCGCTTCTCAGGTAATCGAATATCGGAGCGTTGAAAGTGTCCTTGCTCTTCCGGAACAGTATGTCGTCCGGGATCAGTCCGTTCATCGCCTCCCTGAGTGGAAACTTCCGCCAGCCCTTGACCATCAGAACGGTCGTTTCCATCGAGAAAGCCAGGTCCACGAACTCGTGATCGAGGAAGGGAGCCCGGCCTTCGACCGAGTTCGCCATGCTCATCTTGTCGTTACACGTAAGCAGCCGTGGCAGGCTGTAGCCGCGAACCTGCGCATCGAGGAAATCCTTGATGTCCACGTATCGGGGGGATGCGTCCTCCACGCGTTCCATCCGGATTCCGAACTTTCGTTGAAGCTCGCTCGCCTTCGCACGCGCTTCTCTCATACGCGACGTCGGACGTGACACCACGCCTCCGAGCTCGCGAACGATTCGCCTGCGCTCGGGATGGAGCAGCGTTGCATAAAGCTCCCTGGCCAGCCGGATCGGGTGGCGCTTCTTCAGCAAGTCCACGAGAAAGCGCGGCGCAAACGACACGTAGCCGCCGAGAACCTCGTCCGCACCCTCCCCGTTCAGGAGCACCTTGCGGCGATGTTGCTTGGTCAAATTTGCGATCTCCCACCGTACGTAGGCGCTCTGTCGCGCAAATGGCTCGTCCATGTGGTAGATGGCTTCGCGATAGTGCTGGCAGAAGCTCGCTTCCGAGAGACTCGATCGTTCCAGCTCGAACTGCGGATAGCGAGCCAGGAAATGCGCAATGAGCTTTGTTTCGTCGCCGACCTGCTGATCGGTCGCGGTCGTGAAGGCCTTGACGCCGGTCGGAGTGAGCTGCGCGGTAAGCGCTGCCACGGACGTGCTATCGGTCCCGCTGCTGAGTGAGATGCTGACCGGCACATCCGCAATGAGACGTCTTTCGACAGCCTTCTTGAGGCTCGCCCGGAATTCGTCGGGCGCCACACGGCGACTGTCGCGGTGCGGTTCATAGTACTGCTGCCGCGTCATGCGCTTCGTACGGAGATCAAAAACGGCGTTGTGCGCCGGGGGAAGCATCACAATGTCTTCGAAGAAAGACTCGAGCCTTCCCTGTGCTTCGCCCTTGTACAGATAGTCCGACACCACCTCGCGGTTCGCACGTCGACGCACAGGATGAGCCAGGATCGCCTTGATCTCGCTGGCGAAGATCAGTCTTCCTTCTTCCAGAAAGTAATGCAGCGGCTTTTCCCCGAAGCGATCTCGCGACAGGAACAGTTGGCGGGCGGCCTCGTCGTAAAGCGCGAATGCCCACATCCCGTTGAACTGACGCACGCAGTCGCGCCCCCATTCGAGATAGGCCGCCAGGATGATCTCGGTGTCGCTTTCGCTTCGGAAGCGATATCCTTTGCCCTGCAACGCGTTGCGGACCTCGTGGTAATTGAAAATCTCTCCGTTGTACGTCACGATAACGCGGCGACCGGAGTGCTCGTACACCATGGGCTGGTGCCCCATCTCGCTCAGGTCGACGATCGCGAGGCGGCGGTGGCCAAGACTCACTTCCTCGTTGACGTAGGAGCCTTCATCGTCCGGGCCGCGATGGCGCAGAGTGTCCATCATCGTATTCACCAGACGTTGATCGGGCCAGTTGAACCCGGCGATTCCGCACATCACGCATCTCCTGGTCCGCGAGAAGCTCGGGGCTCGCCCGCTCCGGCGATGCGGCGATGGACCGGAGCGTCGACGCGGAGATGTGCAGCGCGCATGGGTGAGTCCTTTTCGTCGCAGGACCGATCCCTGCCTGACGTGGCATGAGGAGATCGTTTTCTGTCGGCAACCATGGGCGAATGTCGTGCGAGTATCCGAGGGCGGTAGGTCGTCTGGCCAACGACTCCCGGGTGCTGCATTCTCCACCCTCGTGGCCGACGCAATCATAGCGCAATCCGAACGCTGCCCGCGCTGGATCGGACCCACTCGCAAGAACCGGTCTCCTTAAGCTGCCGCCGTTCAGGTCCTATGCAATAATTCCGTAGACGATTTCGTCGAAACCTGAGCAGTACAGTTTGAATAGGAGATTGCGGCGCATCACGTCGCAGGGCTCGTGCGTGAGCTCAATCCTTCAAAGGCGAACGCGATGACATTTGCCAACAGGGTAGGCTTTACGATCGGCACCGGGCGCTGCGGTACCTTGTTCCTCTATCACGTCATGGAGAAGGAGCCCGACGTCGCGAGCTCCCATGAACGCAATCCCGAGAACGAGGCTTTCCAACGCTACTGCCAGTGGCATCGCTTACCGGTCGATACAGAGGGTTTTCTCGCGACCAAGGAGCGGGAGATTCGCGCGGACCTGGACCACCGCGCCTATTCGTTCGAGGCGAGCCCCTATCTGGCGCTTTCCGTATCGGAGCTCCATGAGCGCTTCGGTGCCAAGTTCCTGTTTCTCATCCGGCGGCCCGATGGCGTCGTGACCTCCTTCGTGCACAAAGGGTTCTACGACAGGCCCTACTCGGTGGGCAACCCGGATTTCGCCCCGGGGTACCAGGATCAGAGACCAAATCAGTTCTTCACCTTTTTCGCGAGGATCTCGCCTCGCGGAGAATTCTTTCGGACGTGGAACGACATGACCCCCGTCGGCAAGGTGGCCTGGTTCTGGAAGGCCTACAACGAACGCACGCTCGAAGCGCTGGCACGACTGCCCCAGGACAGCTACCGCGTGGTGCGCATCGAAGACCTCGACTATCAGAAGTATCGGGAGCTCGCCCGGTTTCTTGGGATCGATGCCAAGCTGACCGAGGTCGACTTCGACGCCCTGCGGATGAGCAGACCCCACGCCTTTTGGCGCAAGCGCACGGTCGATTTGTGGAGCGCGCAGGAGATTGCCGAGTACGAAAGCCAGGTTGCCGAGCTGGCCGAGCGCTTCGATTATCGATACCGCATTGCGCAACTGGTCGACGAAGCCCGTGCCGAGAAGGCGGAGTCGGTTCGACTCGGTCGCATTCCGCCGCCGAAAAGCGCGCCGAGATTCTGGCGGGCTCGGCGCGCGACTGCGCGCTGGCTGCGCGGGCTTGCGACATCGGTGGATGGCTCGTGACCCGAATCGGACCTTCCCGACCCGCGACGTTGTCGTCACGTGCCGAACAATGAACGTCTGGTACCTTGTTTGCCGCACCGATTCGCTTACCTACACGATCGCCAAGGCGCTCTCCATCGGTGGCCATGACGTCTCGGTCTGGGTCGTCAACCCGAATCTCGATCACGGGCTTTCCCAGGGGATTCACACCTGCCTGCGCGAGACGCCACGGGTCAGGCTCGTGGCAAGGGACGACACCGCGTTGCCCGCCGCGATCGATCGCCTGGTTATCCAGGTATTTCCTCGCCCGCAGGAGAGTCTTCTTCACCTCGATGCCCTGGCTCGCCGCGCGCGCAGGATCACGCTGATATCCGCGGGTGACCGCAACCGGTCATGGCCGGCCGCCATGAACCAGCAATGGATGGAACTGCGAAGCCTTGGACTCGGGGTGAGCCGGGTCGATCATGTTCTTTACAAGGACGGCTTCTACCCTTGCGACTTGCTGGGGACTTTCAAGTCGCGGCAC
>VBCL01000055.1:0-294 GCA_005888865.1 Betaproteobacteria bacterium
GCTCGCACAGGCGCGCTTGTCGCGGGACGTTCAGCAGCAACTGTTCTCGATCCGCACCGTTCCGTTCGCCAGCCTGTCCGAACGGCTGTACCGGATCATGCGTCAGACCGCGAAGGAACTCGACAAGCGCGCGAATCTGGAAATTCGCGGAACGCAGGTCGAGCTCGACCGCTCCGTGCTGGAGAAGCTCGTGGGCCCGCTCGAGCACCTGCTTCGCAACGCGCTCGATCACGGGATCGAGAGCCGCGAGGAACGATTGAAGCTCGGCAAGTCCGAGACGGGTGAGATTACGCT
>VBCL01000055.1:442-1286 GCA_005888865.1 Betaproteobacteria bacterium
GCACCCGGTTTCACGACGGCCTCCGAGGTCACGCAGATCTCGGGCCGCGGCGTCGGGATGGACGTCGTACGCTCGGAGGTCGCGGCGCTCGCCGGTCGGGTCGAAGCCGCGACGACGCGCCACCGCGGGACGACGTTCACGATTTACCTGCCGCTGACCCTCGCGGTCGCGCAGACCGTGCTGGTACGCGCGGGCGGGCGCCTGTGGGCGCTGCCGGCGCCGATGGTCGAGCAGGTTCAGCAGATCAAGGACAAGGAACTCATCAACCTGTATCTCACGCGTGAGGTCGTGTGGCAGAACCGGAAGTATCCGTTCTTCTACCTGCCGCGACTGCTTGGCAACGCCGGGCATAATCCGGAGACGTTGCGCTATAACTCGATCCTGCTGCTGAAAAGCGGCCAGAACACGGTCGCCGTCCACATCGACGAAATGATCGGCAACCAGGAAGTCGTGGTCAAGAATATCGGCCCGCAACTCGCGCGCGTCTCGGGAATCGCGGGCGCGACGGTGCTCGGCACCGGTGAAGTGGTGCTGATCATCAATCCCGTCCAGCTTGCGCAGCGTGCCGACGTCGAAGCCACGGCGCCGATGGTCGTCAAGACCGAGCAGGCGGCGAAAGCTGCGGCGGCGAGCGCCGCGGCTGCGGGGCCGCCGCTTGTCATGGTCGTCGACGATTCGCTCACCGTGCGCAAGATCACCAGCAGGCTGCTGACCCGCGAAGGCTTCGAGATCGTCACGGCGAAGGACGGCCTCGACGCCCTGCAGGTCATCGGCGAGCACGTTCCGGACGTCATCCTGCTCGACATCGAGATGCCGCGCATGGACGGTTTCGAATTCGCGAAGA
>VBCL01000055.1:1322-16607 GCA_005888865.1 Betaproteobacteria bacterium
CCTCGCGCACCGCCGAGAAGCATCGCAGCCGCGCGAAACAGCTGGGCATCGAAGTCTATCTCGGCAAGCCGTACCAGGAAGAGGAGTTGCTCCGGAATCTGCGCGAGCTTCTGGCGCTCCATCCTGCGTAACCACCGCGCCGCAATTCCGTTCGGTTTCGTTTCTCCCCGCACGTCGATCGCCGGAGCCCTTCTTTCGCGGGCTCCATGCCCGATGCGGCCCACGCCCCGGCTGCCGTCGCGTCCGCCGGAATCGAGCGACCACTCGCATTGCACCTTGGGGAATCTCTGAATAAGTCCCGCGTGGCCGCGACGGATCGTGCGGCCGGCGCTGTTTTGTTTACAATGAACGCAATCCACCGGAATGACGAGGAGCAGGCATGGCGCAATACGCCACCGAGAACATTCGTACCGTTGCGTTGGTCGGGCACGGCGCTGCGGGCAAGACGACGCTCGCCGAGGCGCTGCTCGCCTGTGCCAAGGCGATACCCACGCCCGGCAGCGTCGAGCGCGGGACCACCGTCAGCGACTTCGATCCGCTGGAGAAATCGTTGCAGCACTCGTTGCGCGCGTCGGTGCTGCACCTCGATACCGATTCCACGCGTGTGCACCTGATCGACACCCCCGGCTTTCCGGATTTCATCGGTCAGGCGATCGGCGCCCTGGATGCAGTGGAAACCGCTGCGGTGGTCGTCAATGCGCAGTCGGGCATCGAGATGATCACCTCGCGCATGATGGCCTGGGCAGCGGAACGCAAGCTTTGTCGGCTGGTGATCGTCAACAAGATCGACGCGGAGAACGCCGATCCGGAGCAGACGCTCGCCGCGATCCAGGCGACGTTCGGAAAAGAATGCCTTCCGATCAATCTGCCCGCCGACGGAGGCAGGCGCGTGGTCGATTGCTTTTTCAATCCCGCGGGCGAATCGGACTTCTCCTCCGTCGCCAACGCACATCGGGCGCTGGTCGATCAGGTCGTCGAGGTCGACGAGGCGCTGATGTCGCTGTATCTGGAGCAGGGCGAGATCGCGCCCGAAGAGCTGCACACCCCATTCGAGACGGCGCTGCGTGACGGGCATCTGGTGCCCGTCTGTTTCGTCTCCGCGCGAACCGGTGTCGGCGTCGCGGAGCTCCTCGACGTGTTGGTGAAGCTCGCGCCCAATCCCGCCGAGGGCAACCCGCCGCTGTTCATCAAGGGCAAGGGTGAAGGTGCGGTGGAGTTCCATTCCGAGGCTGATCCGAAAAAACACGTTCTTGCGCATGTGTTCAAAGTGGTCATGGACCCGTTCATCGGCAAGCTCGGCGTGTTTCGCGTGCATCAGGGTACGGTGACGCGCGACACGCAGCTTCTGGTCGGAGACGGGCGAAAACCGTTCAAGGTCGGCCACCTCCTGATGCTGCAGGGGGGCAAGCAGGTCGAGGTCGATCGCGCCGTTCCCGGGGACATCGCTGCGGTCGCCAAAGTCGACGAAATCGGGTTCGACTGCGTGCTGCACGACTCGCACGACGAGGACCAGATCTGCATGCGGCCGCTCGAATTTCCGACGCCGATGCATGGCTTCGCGATATCGCCCAAGAAGCGCGGCGACGAGCAGCGCATCTCCGACGTTCTGCACAAGATGATCGCCGAGGATCCGACACTGACGCTCGAGCACGATCCCAACCTGAACGAGACCGTGCTGCGGGGCCTGGGCGAGCTGCATCTGCGCTCGGTGTTCGAGCGCATGGCGTCGCAGTTCAAGCTCGAAATCGATACCCGACCGCCGCGGATCCCGTATCGCGAAACGGTTACCGCCAAGGCGGAAGGGCATCACCGCCACAAGAAGCAGACCGGCGGCGCGGGCCAATTCGGCGAGGTGTATCTGCGCATCGAGCCCACGCCGCGCGGGTCGGGCTTCGAGTTCGTCGATCACGTCAAGGGCGGGACCATTCCCAACCAGTTCATTCCCGCCGTGCAGAAGGGCGTCGAGCAGGTGCTCACGGCGGGGCCGATCGCCGGGTTCCCGCTGCAGGACGTGCGTGTGATCGTCTACGACGGCAAGCATCACCCGGTCGATTCTAAGGAAGTCGCCTTCGTGACCGCAGGCCGCAAGGCATTCCTGGACGCCATCGAGAAGGCGCGTCCGATCGTGCTCGAGCCGATCGTGAGCCTCGAAGTGCTTTGCCCGGAGTCGACCATGGGTGACGTCGCCGGCGACCTTTCGGGGCGGCGTGGACAGGTGACCGGAACGAAATCGCTGCAGCCGGGAACGCTGACCGTCAACGGTCTCGCGCCGCTGTCCGAGCTCGACGGTTACGCGGCGCGGCTCAAGGCGATGACGGCGGGTCACGCAGCGTGGACCATGACGCTTTCGCATTACGATCCGGCGCCGCCCGGTCTGCAGCAGCAGCTCGCGACAGAGTACGCCAAGCATCGCAAGCACGAGGACGACGCGTAGACCTGCGCCACGCAAAACGCTCCCCCGGCCAGACACGATCCAGCAGCGGTACCGCGGGTGTCAACAGGAACAGCGCCCAGATCAACGCGTTCGGCTTGAACAGCACGTACTGCCAGGCGGCTGCCCCCAGCGCCACGGCAATCGCGTAGGCGATTCGGGCGCCCGGCCGATTCGGGATCGTCATCGGATCGGAAATCATGAAAAAAGCGAACAGCAGCAGGGCGCCGCTGCCAAGCTGATGCCACCATACCGCCCACGACTGCCCGAGCAGAAGCACGCGCAGCGCGACGATTCCCAGATACGACCCCAGAAAGATCCAGCCGATGTCCAGGCGCTGTGCGCGTCCGGTGACGATGCTGCCCAGCGCGATGAGCCAGACGGCGAGCGCGAGGTCGCTGCCCCATTGTCCGGGCGACACCCAGGTCCCGGGCAGCATCGTGATCGCAGCGATCACGCCGAGATTGGCCGGGTTGTACACGTGCTTGCCACGGACCCGCAGGACGAACTTTGACGACATCGCCACGGTGGCGATCAGCGGGTGGACCCACAGCGTGTCACTGCGCAGAAGCAACGACAATCCACAGCAGGTGACGATCGCCGAGAGCACGCCCTTTCGTTGCAGGCCGAGGCGCTCGAGCCAGAAGGCTTGTGTCGCGAGCCCGGCGGCGAAGGTGAGCACGATCTGCAGCGGCTCCACCGAGAAGTCGCGCAACAGCACGCCGGTGGTCAGGAGCGCGGCGAGAAACACGATCTGGAACACCCGCGCATCGCGCGGAAGGCGGTCGAGCCACCGCGTGCGCGACTTAGGCCACGGCGACGCCCGCGCTGCGGCCGTCATCGCCACAGCCGCTCCCACCACTTCGGCGTGGTGGCCGGATGCATGCTCATGCGCGTTTTTACCTTAGCAGGATCCCAGCCCGTGAGCCGGACGAGCGTCTGCGCTTCGCGCTCCTGACGGGCGGCAACCTCGTCGAGGTAGGGCTTCGCCTCGGCGCACGCGGCGGTATCGCCCTGCCACGGATGGCGCAGCACGTAGCGCGCCTGGAAGTTCTGTCGATCGCGCGTTTCCTGGAACATGAGGTCCTCGGGCAGGGTATCGCGCGTATAACGCAGATGCAGACGCGTGAGCAGCACCGGCTGCGCGCCGCCGGCGCGGGGCTTCTCACTCGCCGGCGCACCCGCTGGAGATACGTCCCCATCGAGCCAGAAAACGCCCGCGCGCCTGAGCTCATCAGGTGAAAGCGGATCGGCCGCGCACGGGTCGCACCACGCCATGTCCCAGAAATATTCGGTCCAGACAACGCGATAATCCTCTCGCTTCGACTGGGTCTCGAACAGCGCCTTGTATACCGCAGGAAACTCGCCGCGAACGTAGGTCGGCAGCTCGACGTCGGCCGGTACGCGCACCGTGCGGTAATTGGTCGTCTCGACGCGGCCGTTACGCGTCAGCGCGTAGACGACTAGGTCTTGCGGGCCGTTGGCGTTGAGCATGCCGAGCCGCACGGGAAGCATGAATCGCTCGTAGTCGAACGCGAATTGCAGCGGTCGGAGATAAGCGAACCCGGTCTTCGCCTGCTCGGCGAGATTCACCTTGGCGACGAAGAATTTGAGACCCTGGCGCACGTACGGCTGCAGCGCGCGGCTCGCGCCCGCAGGGAGACGGTAGCGGTTCTCCCTGAGCCAGGTTTCTAGCCCGGTGGATTCTCGCGCCGACAGGATCGCGATGTCGTATTCACCTATGGTGTAGCGCGCTTCGATCGTGACGCCCAGGGCCTGATCGCGGCGCGCCTTCTGGGCGAGGGCCGCGCCTGCTGTCGCAGGCATCGGCATCTCGCGCGCCATCTTTCGGACCTCACAGGGATTGGGGTCGAATTATTCCGCGAGTCGCGGCGCGCTGTAAGCCTCAATGCGCTCGAAGATCTTCGGATCGCCGATGTGGATCTGGCTTTCTTGCAGCACGACCGGTACCGGCACGACTAGCGCGAAGTCGGTGAGCTCGCCCCGGAAATCGTTGCGCATGCTGATCACCGTTCGATCGCCGTCGCGCGCGAGGATCACCTGCGACGCTTCGTTGAAGAGCTTGGCATCGGCCTTGCCGACGTAGAAACCGCAGAATGCTCCGACCGAGGGCGAGGCTGCGGCGAGCGCGGCGACCAATGCGAACGAGGCGGCGACACGGGTGCGGCGAGCAGGGAGCGAGAGCATGCGAACCTCCTGGTGAATAAGGACCCTCCTGTCAACGGCCGCGGTCCGGGTTCGGGGTTAACTGCTCCCGCGCCCGCTCGCGAGGGACTGCGAGAGAAACCGCGCAACCGGCTCCTGAAATCGAGGTCTCAGCCTTGTCGGCATTTGTGCCGCCCGGGAGCGGGGTTTACAATGACAGGCATGGATGATTCGCGGGTCAGTCTGACCCACCACTTCCTGATCGCCATGCCCAGCATGGCTGATCCGCACTTCGCCCACACCCTGATCTACATCTGCGAGCACAACGATCAGGGAGCGCTCGGGATTGTCGTCAACAAGCCGATCGACATGACGCTCTCGGCGTTATTCGAGCAGATCAACGTCCCGCTGGCCGATTCGGACCTGCGCGAGACCAAGGTGCATTACGGCGGACCGGTGCAGATCGACCGCGGATTCGTGCTGCATCGTCCCCTGGGCACCTGGCAGTCCACTCTCGCCATCAGCGGCGGGCTGGGCCTCACGACGTCCAAGGACATCCTCGAGGCGGTGGGTCACGGCGATGGTCCAGCCGACGTGCTGGTCACGCTGGGCTATGCGGGCTGGGCGGCCGACCAGCTCGAGCAGGAGATCGCGCAGAACGCGTGGCTCACTGTGGCTGCCGACGCCGACGTGCTTTTCAGCGAGCCCGCCGAGATGCGGCTGCCTGCAGCGATGAGGCTCCTGGGCATCGACTTTTCGCGACTGTCCGACGCGGTCGGGCACGCGTGACCCGTGGCGGTGACGAAGACTTCCGCTGCTCCGGCGGGGACTGTTCTCGCCTTCGACTTTGGCACGGAACGCATCGGCGTGGCTGTCGGGGAAACGGGGCTTGGCGTGGCGCATCCGTTGGCGACCGTTTCGAACCGAGCTGGCGTAGAGCGCTTCAGGGCGATCGAGGCACTGATCGCACAATGGCGGCCGGCATTGCTGCTCGTCGGTCTGCCGACGCACGCGGACGGAACGCCGCACACGATGACCGCGCGGGCGCGCCGCTTCGCGCGCCAACTCGAGGGCCGTTTCACGTTGCCCGTCGCCTTCACCGACGAGCGCTTCACGACGCGAGCCGCCTCTTCGGCGCTGCGCGACGCAGCCACCCGTGCGCGAGACCGGAAAACGGTGCGCGATTCGGTGGCCGCGCAGCTGATCCTGCAGGACTATCTTGACCGGCGCCTCGCTTCCTGACGCCGAGGTCACGCTTGGCCGGCTCGCGGACAAGATGCGCGGCGCGGTCGCGTTCGACGCCGCGCTGGTCGGCATCCATTCCGGCGGCGCGTGGCTCGCCGAGCGCCTTGCGCACATGCTCGAAGGCGAGCACCCGCTCGGCTCCATCGACGTATCGTTTTATCGCGACGATTACGCGCAGAAGGGGCTGCGCGCGAAGCTCGCCACGACCACGCTGCCGTTCGAGGTTGAGGGAAGCCGCATTATCCTGGTCGACGACGTGCTCTACACCGGGCGCTCGGTTCGCGCTGCGATCAACGAGATCTTCGATTACGGCCGGCCGCAATCGATCGAGCTCGCGGTGCTGATCGACCGTGGCGGGCGCGAGCTGCCGATCGAGGCGAAGTACGTCGGCGCACGCCTCGCGGTGGCGCGCGACCTGTCGATCGCGCTGCAGCGCGACCCCGACGGCAGTCTGAAATTGTCGCTCGAACCCGCGGGGAGTGCCGCCGGTGCGTAATCCGCAGCTCAACGCCGACGGCGAGCTTCAGCACCTGCTCACTCTCGAGGGGCTCCCGCCGGAAGTCATCGGCCGCATACTCGACACCGCCGTGCCGTTCGTGTCGATCGCCGAGCGCGACGTGAAGAAGGTGCCGCTGCTGCGCGGCAAGACCGTATTCAACCTCTTCTTCGAGAACAGCACCCGCACCCGGACGACCTTCGAGATCGCCGCGAAGCGGCTTTCCGCCGACGTCATCAATCTCAACATAGGCGTGTCGTCCACGACGAAGGGCGAGACCCTGCTCGACACCATCGACAATCTGGTGGCGATGAACGCGGACATGTTCATCGTGCGTCACGGTCAGAGCGGCGCGCCGCACCTGATCGCCCAGCACCTCTCGACCGCGAACCGCGCGCACATCCATGTTGTCAACGCCGGTGATGGTCGCCACGGGCACCCGACACAGGGATTGCTCGACCTGTTCACCATCCGTCACTACAAGCGTGACTTCCGTGAGCTCACGGTCGCGATCGTCGGCGATGTCCTGCACTCTCGCGTCGCCCGGTCGCTGATTCACGGGCTGACCACGCTTGGCACGGCGGAAGTGCGCGTGATCGGACCGCAGACGTTGCTGCCCACCGCAGTCGAGAGCCTCGGTGTTCGCGTGTTTCACCACATGCGCGAGGGCCTCGCCGGTTGCGACGTCGTCGTCATGCTGCGTCTGCAGAACGAGCGGATGAAGGGCTCGCTTCTGCCGTCGGCGGGAGAATTCTTCAAGCACTACGGGCTCACGGTCGACAAATTGAAGCTCGCCAAGCCCGACGCGATCGTCATGCACCCGGGGCCGATGAACCGCGGCGTCGAGATCGATTCAGCGGTCGCCGATGGCAGGCATTCGGTGATCCTGCCGCAGGTGACCTTCGGCATCGCGGTGCGCATGGCGGTGATGAGCATTCTCGCCGGGAATTGATTCGGTGAAGATCGAGATCAAGAACGGGCACGTCATCGATCCGAGGCACGGCGTGGATCGCAACGCCACGCTGTACATCGCCGCGGGGAAAGTGGCCGCGCTGGGCGAAGCTCCCGCCGGCTGGCACGCCAACCGCGTGCTCGATGCTACGGGGCTCGTCGTCTGTCCCGGGCTCATCGACATCTCGGCGCGGCTGCGCGAGCCGGGCTTCGAATACAAGGCGACGCTGGACTCCGAGATGGCCGCGGCGATCGCGGGCGGCGTCACCAGCCTCGCTTGCCCTCCCGACACCGACCCTCCGCTCGACGAGCCCGGATTAGTCCAGATGCTCAAGCACCGCGCCCGCTCGCTCAATGGCGCGCACGTCCACCCGATCGGCGCGCTCACGGTCGGGTTGAAGGGCGAGACGATCACCGAGATGGGCGAGCTGACCGAGGCGGGCTGCATCGCTTTTTCGCATGCCGACGCCGCGCTCTCGGACACGCAGGTGTTACTTCGCGCGCTGCAATACGCGGCGACCTTCGGTTATCACGTCTGGCTGCGTGCGCAGGACGCGAGCCTTGCCCGGGGCGGCGTCGCCCACGACGGCGAGGTCGCCACGCGGCTGGGCCTGCCGGCGATCCCGGCCTTCGCCGAAACGATCGCGCTCGATACGATTTTCGAGCTGGTGCGCGCGACCGGTGTGCGCGTGCACCTGGCGCGGTTGTCGAGCCACGAGGGCGTGGCGCGGGTCCGCGCCGCGAAAAAGGCCGGGCTGCCGGTGACCTGCGACGTCGCCATCCACCATGTGCACTTGTGCGACGTGGATATCGGCTGGTTCAACGCGCACTGCCATCTCGTGCCCCCGCTGCGCGGCACGCGCGACCGCGCGGCGCTGCGCGCGGGACTGGCCGACGGGACGATCGACTTGATCTGCTCCGATCACACACCCGTCGACGACGACGCCAAGCAACTGCCGTTTGCGGAGGCTGAGCCCGGCGCGACTGGTCTGGAGCTCCTGCTGCCGCTGACGCTCAAGTGGGCACGAGAGGAGACGCTGCCTCTGTCGGAAGCGCTTGCCCGGGTCACCGCCGCGCCGGCGCGCGTGCTCGGGCTCGATAGCGGTCATCTTGGGCCCGGGGCGGACGCCGACGTATGCGTGTTCGATGCCGACACGCACTGGCGGGTCGAGCCCTCGGCGTTGAGGAGCCAGGGCAAGAACACGCCGTTCATCGGGTTCGAGCTGCCTGGCAAGGTGCGCTACACGCTGGTCGGCGGCCGCGTCGTGCACGAATCGTAATCGGGTCGCCGTAACACCTTGGGCCTGAGTAGCGGCGAATGCCCGCTTCGCGCCCGAACGCCGCAAGCCGCGTACCTACGGGTCCCGGCGCGGCCTCGGGAGTCAACCCACGACTCCCTCGCCGCGCCACCCGTCACGGTCCGCGCGGCTCACGGGCGCTTCGCGGGCTATTCGCCGCCACTGTCAAGCGCGAGCATGCCGAGGCGCGGTGACGATAGGCGCATCAGGGGGCGCAGTCGTCGTAAGCGGGTGGCTCGTGTGCGGCGACTCGTGGGTTGAGTCGCCGCCGCGAGCCGGGACCCGCTCGACGACGCGCTTGCGACCCCAGCGCCGGAGTCACCGCGGTTCGGTATTGTCGCGAGCGCCGCGCCGCGGAGCCGGGCGTTCGCCGCTGCCAACAGGTCTCGCTGCCCGATCTATGCTTTCGGTACGCGGCCGAGCAGGTGGAATTCGTCGTTAGGTCGCATGTCGATCAGGTTCGCCATGCGATTGGACAGTGCGAAGAACGCCGCGATGGCGCCGATGTCCCAGATGTCCTCGTCGGTGAAGCCGTGCGAGCGCACCTTCGCGTAGTCGGCCTCGACGAGCTCCGCCGCATGCAGCGCGACCTTGAGCGCGAACTCGAGCATTGCCTTTTGCCGCTCGGTAATATCCGCCTTGCGGTAATTCGCCGCGACCTGATCGGCAATGAACGGGTCCTTGGCGTAAAGGCGAAGGATGGCGCCGTGCGCCACGATGCAGTAGAGGCAGTCGTTGGCTCCCGAGGTGGCGACGACGATCATCTCGCGCTCGGCCTTGGTGAGCCCCGAGTCGCGCAGCATCAGAGCGTCGTGATAGGCGAAGAACGCGCGAAATTCGTCGGGACGATGGGCGAGCGTGAGGAAGACGTTCGGGATGAATCCCGCTTTCTCCTGGACTTCGAGCATCCGCGCGCGGATGTCGTCGGGCAAGTCCTCGAGCTTCGGAACCGGGTAGCGGCTGATCGGGCGCGCGCTCACGGCTTCGGCGGCACGTAACCCGATGCGACGTCGGCGCCAGTGCCGAAGAAATGCCGCTCCATCTGCTCGGCGAGATATTTCCGCGCGCGCGGATCAGCGAGGCTCAGCCGGTTCTCGTTCACGAGCATGGTCTGGTGCTTCACCCATTGCGCCCATGCCTCCTTGGAGACGTTCTCGTAGATCCGCTTGCCCAGCTCGCCCGGATAAGGCGGGAAATCGAGCCCCTCGGCTTCGCGGCCGAGCTTGATGCAATGAACCATGCGTGCCATCGGGATACCTTGCGGCAGGGAAAAACAAGCACCAATTATCGCATGCCGCCAGGCGATCGCTACGTGAGCGATTTCTCGTAGACGAGCGAACGACGCTGCCAGTTGTACAGATCGCGCTTCTGCTTGGGGAGCCTCCCCGGATCGCTTTCGACAAAGCCACGCTCGAGGAACCAGCCGGAGGTGCGCGTCGTCAGCACGACCAGACGCGAGAGCCTGAGCTTCCTCGCGCGCTGCTCGATCTCGTGCAGCAGCGCTTCGCCATAGCCTTCGCGGCGAAAATCGGGATGGACTGCCAGCGCGGCCAGTTCGCCAGTGCGTTCCTCGGCGAACGCATACAGCGCGGTACAGCCGACGATCGCGCCGTCGTGCTCGGCAACGACGAAGCGCTCGATCTCCATCTCCAGCCGCTCGCGCGAACGACGCACCAGGACGCCTTCGACCTCCAGTGGCTCGATGATCGACAGGATGCCACCCACGTCGTCGATCGTCGCGCTGCGCAGGTGCGCGAGCGGTGCTGCCGAGACCATCGTACCGACGCCGTCGCGGGTGAACAATTCCAGCAGCAATGCGCCGTCGCGGTGGCGGCTGATCAGGTGCGCGCGCTTGACGCCGTTGTCGCACGCCCGAATCGCACACGGCAAGTAATGCAGTACGTCCGACGCGAGCTTGGCGCGGCGCTCGAGCAGGGCTTCGGCCTCGCGCGTCGAGAGTTCGGTCAGGAGCTGTCGACGGCCGTTCCGAACACCGTCGGTCTCCATCAGGAAGATGAGCTTGTGGGCGGAGAGCCGCACGGCGACCTGGGTGGCGACTTCCTCGAGGGCAAGGTTGAAGATCTCTCCGGTCGGCGAGTAACCGAGCGGGGAGACGAGCGCCAGGTCGCCATCGTCGAGGCGTTGTCTCAAGCCCTCGACATCGATGCGGCGCACTTCGCCGGTGAGGCCCATGTCGATGCCGTCGACGATGCCAATCGGCTTGGCGGTGATGAAGTTTCCGCCAACGACGCGGATGCGTGCGCCCGCCATGGGCGAATTGGCGATGCCCAGGGAAAGCAACGCTTCGATACGGCTCCGTGCGTGGCCCATGCCCTCGAGCACGCAGTCCATCGTCTCGGTGTCGGTGATGCGCAAGCCGCGGTGATAGCGACTCGCGATGTTCTGCTGCTTGAGAATTGCCTCGATCTGCGGGCGGGACCCGTGCACGACCACCAGCCGCGTGCCAAGGCTGTGGAGAAGATTGAGGTCATGCACGACGCCCAGGAAGGTCTCGTCGGCGACGACCTCGCCGCCGAAGGCGATAACGATCGTCTTCCCGCGCAAGGCATGAATGTACGGCGCCGCGGCGCGGATCCACGGCACGAACGGCTTGGGATCGAAACGCATCGCCTGGCTCTATGCGCGTGTTTGTCCGGCCGCTCCGGCGGCCGGAGGCGAGGCCACAGTCGTCGGTTCGGCACAGTGGTCGAAGCGCACTCCATCGAGGTGTCCCGGACGAGCGCGGATGAGCGCTTCGGCGAAGCGGGCAAGAGTCGCGTAGGGGTCGTTTTGCACGAGGTGTGCATAGCGCAGCGGATCAGCCGCAGGCGTCGGATCGCAAACGAGCTCGCCTTCGTTCGACAGCCCATCGTGCCTGCCGTGAAACCAAGCGATCAACTGCGCATCGGTCATGCCGCGCGTCGCGCCTTGGACGACCATGTCATCGTAGCAACGACGCCAGTGCGTCGCGAGGCGCAGCTCTTCGACTTTCGGTCGACCCGCCGCGAGGTGCGCGAGGTATCCGACGATCGTCTTGTTGGTGAGCTGGGCGGCGGAGCGCACCGGATAGTGCGCCAACGCGAGTTGCCGCAACGGCGGCATCCGGAGCTGTTGCGCCGACGCGCCGATGCGAAGCAGCCCGTGGTTCCCGTGATCGAGCACGAGCATCGGGTCGGCGGAGAAGGCAGCCGTGAGTACGAGCTTATCGACCTTGATCTCGCTTCGGGAACGATGACGAATTCGCCGCACCGGATTGGGCTCTTTGGGCTCGTCCTCGGCGGTCGGCACGAACGTCCGCAGACGTATCCGCGCGGCCGGAATGCCGGCCGGGAGCTCCGAGAGCGCGGATTCGATCGCACCCCGGTCCGCGGGAACGATGAATTCGTCGGCATCGAGAGCAAAGATGAAATCGGGCTCGAGCGCCGCGCCCGCCTGCCGCGCCAGCCAGGTCAGCCCCTCGCCCTGAAGGAAGGCGGGCTCGCCGTAGTGCACCAGTGTCATCGGCAGGCCCTCGTCGTGCAACGCCTTCAGAATCTCGCCGGTGCCGTCCTCCGGGGAGTGCACGATGACGAAGAGGTGATCGAGAAGCCGCAACGTGTGACGAACGAACGGTTCGACGATGTCCGCGTCGTTGCGGATCATGGAAATGCCAGCGATCTTCATTTTCCCCACCTCTCCGGCGAAGAGTCTATTCAAATCCACAGCGATACTCAATGCAGTGGCGGATTCGCCTATAATGTCGTGCTGTCGATTCAACGCGCATGTCCTCCCCGCTCTTAAGCAACCTCAACGCCGAGCAGCTGGCCGCAGTAACCCTGCCGCACGGTTCGGCACTGATTCTCGCCGGCGCCGGCAGCGGCAAGACGCGCGTACTCACGACGCGGATCGCCTGGTTGCTGGCTACGGGCCAGGCCAACCCTTCGTCGGTGCTCGCGGTGACCTTCACCAACAAGGCCGCCAGGGAAATGCTCGCGCGCCTCTCGGCGCTGACGCCGGTCAACACGCGCGGCATGTGGATCGGCACTTTTCACGGCTTGTGCAACCGCTTGCTGCGTACCCACTATCGCGACGCGGGGCTGCCTCAGCTGTTCCAGATCATGGACATGCAGGACCAGCTTGCGCTGATCAAGCGGGTGTACAAGGCAAGTAACATCGACGCAGATCGTTTTCCACCGCGCCAGTTGCAGGCGCTGATCAACGATTCGAAGGAAGAAGGCTCGCGGCCGAATCAGGTCGAGGCGAATGACGAGTTTACCCGCCGGCAGGTCGAGCACTTCGCGCTCTATGAAGAGGCGTGCCGCCGCGAAGGCGTGGTCGATTTCCCCGAGCTCCTGCTGCGCAGCTTCGAACTGCTGTCGGGGCATGAATCGTTGCGGGAGCACTATCGGCGGCGCTTTTCGCACCTGCTCGTCGACGAGTTCCAGGACACCAATGCGCTGCAGTACCGCTGGCTCAGGCTGCTGGCCGACCCGCATACCGCGGTGTTCGCGGTGGGCGACGATGACCAGTCGATCTACGCGTTTCGGGGCGCGAACATCGCGAACATGCAGCACTTCGAGCGCGACTTCGCTACGCCCGAAGCGCCGGTGAAGCTGATCAAGCTCGAGCAGAACTACCGCTCGCACGGGCACATCCTCGACGCAGCGAATGCGCTGATCCGCCATAACCAGAGCCGGCTGGGCAAGGACCTGTGGACCGCCGACGCGCAAGGCGAACCGGTGCGTGCGTTCGTGGCGCCATCGGACACTCACGAAGCGGCGTTCATCGTCGACGTCGTCAAGAGCCTCATCGACGAAGGCGTCTCGCCCGCCGAGATGGCCGTGCTCTATCGATCCAACGCCCAGTCGCGCGTGCTCGAGCACGCACTTTTCAACGCCGCCATCGCGTATCGCGTGTACGGCGGCATGCGCTTTTTCGAGCGTGCCGAGGTCAAGCACGCGCTGGCGTACCTGCGCCTGCTCGCGGCTCCCGACGATGACGGCGCGTTTCTGCGCGTGGTCAACTTTCCGCCGCGTGGTGTCGGTGCGCGCACACTGGAGGCGCTGCAGGACCAGGCGCGGGCGACGGGGACGAGCCTGTGGCAGTCCGCGTGCGCGACACGCTTCGGCGGCAAGGCGGGCGGGAGCCTTGCGGGATTTCTCGCGCAGATCGAGGCAATGCGTGCGGCGACCGCGGGACTGCCGCTGGGCGAAACGGTCGAGCACGTCGTCCAATCGAGCGGGCTCGCCGCGCACTATACGGCGGAGAAGGGCGGCCAGGAGCGGATCGAGAACCTTCAGGAGTTGGTCAACGCCGCCGAGAGCTTCGTGCGCGAGGCCGATCTGCAGGTCGCGGGCGAAGCTGAAGGCGAGACCGGCGATGCGCTCTCCGCGTTCCTGGCCCATGCGGCGCTCGAGGCCGGCGAGACGCAGGCCGCGGAGGGTCGCCCGGCGCTCCAGTTGATGACCGTTCATGCGGCGAAGGGCCTGGAGTTCCATACCGTGTTCCTGAGCGGGTTGGAGGAGGGACTCTTCCCGCACGAGAACAGCCTGTCCGAACACGATGGCGTCGAAGAGGAGCGTCGACTCGCCTATGTCGCAATCACGCGCGCGAAGCGGCGGCTCTATCTCACCCACGCCCAGAGCCGAATGCTGCACGGGCAGGTCCGCTACAACGTAGCCTCGCGCTTCCTCGATGAGCTGCCGCGCGCGCTGATCCAGTGGCTCTCGCCGCAGCGCGCCGACGTGCCGCCTGCGCGCGAGCCTGCATCCGGCGCAGCGCGCTACGATGCGCTCAGGGACCGGCCGGGCTGGCGCATCGGACAGAGCGTCAAGCACGCTAAGTTCGGTCTGGGCATCATCATCGACGCCGAGGGCCGCGGCACGGATGCTCGCGTCCAGGTGAATTTCCGCAACGCGGGCGTGAAGTGGCTCGCGCTGGAGTACGCGAAGCTTCAGCCCGCCTGATCGCTCGCCGCCGGCGCTTCGTCGGCATGAAAGACGTCGCGGTACGCGACGTAGTCGGCGATCTGGAACGTCGCGAGGAACACGAGCATGTAGGGGAACACGAGACCCGCTGCGATGATCGACCCCACACTTTCACCGAGCAAGCCCGCTATCTTCGCGCCGGCCACAGGTAACACGCCTCCGTAAAAAACCACCGCGAGTCCGAAGACGCCCACCGGCCGCCACTTGGCGAGGGCCGCGCGCAGGCTCGTCCAAAGGGCCGACATGGCACCGGCGGCGTGGAACACTACGGGCGCCGGCGCGAACCAGCACGCAAGCAGCGTTGGCAGTGCGCACGCGGCGCCGAACAGGAACGCGGGTTGCAAGCGGCCGCTTCGCTGCAGCTCTTCGCTCGGTTGCTCCCCGCCCGAAAACCATGCGATCAGTGCTCCGCCGTCGACGAGCGAGGTGGCCGACACTGCCAGCGTTATCCCGGCGAAGAAGACAATGCCGAGCGGCAGCAGCGCCCAGAGGTTGCTGCGGAAGCCGCGGAACAGGTCAGCGAGCGCGGGCCTGCCTCCGCGCTCCTGGCTCCACGCCGCAGCGAGAAAGCCGACGGTAAACACAGGCTTCAGTATCGAGGCGGCAAGCTTGAGCCAGGCCCACGGCGCGAGCTCGGCGAGGGTCACCAGCACAGCGTAGGTCAGGAGCAGCAACAACCAAGGCAGCGGCGCCGCCCGGAACATCGCATACGCACCGCGCAGCCAGAACATG
>VBCL01000240.1 GCA_005888865.1 Betaproteobacteria bacterium
CTCTTCCGCGCGCCGGGCGGCGCAAGCGACTTGCTCCAGGGGTTGCTCGTAGAGCGCAGCCCATTGCGCGATGCGGCCATGTCGTGCCGAGACGCGCGGCTGCCACAGCAGGCTTTGAAACGCTCACCGCTGCCGCAGGGGCACGCCGCGTTGCGCGCTATTCCCTGGCTCGCTGCGTTCATTGCCGCTGCGCTGCGACCAGCGCTGCCGTCGCACGATCGAGCTCGTCGCTCGTCGTCAGAACATCCGGGCAGAGCCGCAACCAGGGGCCACGGGCATCGCTGGTGACCCCCCGTTGGGAGAGCCTCTCGGCGCAGCGCACCGCTCCGCCGTCGCCCTCGTCATCGAGCCTGACGACGACAAAAGCGCCGCGGTTTTCGGTGCCGCCCGCCGCCTCGACGCCGTACTCACGCAATCGCCCGATCAACCTTCGCTGTTGCGCGAGCGAATACGCACGCAGGCGATCCACGCCGACTGCCAGCGTGAAGATCTGTCCCGCGCGCGCCTGATACAACGGCAGAATCGCCGGTGTCGATTCCAAGAACGCGTCGCCGCCGGACGCGAAGCGCGGAGGATCGGGCCGCTCGTAGGCGAAAGGCTCCGGCTTGGCGAACCAGCCGACGTCGAGGGTCGACAGCGAGCCGTCCAGATGGCGTGGATGGAGATACAGATAGCACCCTCCGGGGCCACCGCGCAGATACTTGTAGCTGCCGCCGATCGCGAAATCGACGTCGAGCGCCGCGACGTCGACCGGAAACACGCCCAGGGAGTGATAGACGTCGAGCAGCACTCGCGCGCCGACCGCGTGCGCCTCCGCGACGAGCGCCGGCAGGTCGGGCAGCACCTGTCCGGTGTTGAACAGCACGTGGGAGACCACGACCAGATCCGCGCCTCTCCGCACGGCCTGCCGCAGATCCTCCGCGGCGAAAAGCCCGTCTTCGCGGGGCTCGACCAACGTCAGCGCGATGCGGCCGCGCTGCGCATAGTGGCGCAGGATCAGGTCGATCGAGTCGAACTCGCCGCGAGTCGCGACCACGCGAGGTACGTTGTCGTAGCTGTTGAGGATCGCCCGCAGGCCTTGACCGGCGCTTGTCTTGGGCACGATGCAATCGGCGCGCGGCGCACCGAGGAGGCGCGCGAGACGCTCCCGATACGCGTCCATCTCCACGAGCCAGTCGTCCCAGGCGTCGCCCAAGCGCACCTGCCACAATTCGATCGCCCTGGCGACGTCGCTTGCCGTCGCGTCCAGCGGACGGCCCAGCGAGTGGTTGGCGAGATCGATCGCCTTGGCGCGGCGCGCGAGCACGCGCGAGAAAAGCGGCGCGACATGTGCGGCGACACCCGCTTCGGTCAACGCACCGTTGCCGAGCGCGACGAGCGCCGCTTCGATAGGGTTCGAGTCGAGTCCGGCGCTGGGTGTCATCGACGCTGCCAATGACCACTCAACCGCGTCGCGCTCCAGCGTCTTGCGGATGCTCGCCGATGGTCGTGCGCACGTCGATGAGCTCCGGAAAGAATGCGTAGTCGAGCGCTTTTTTCAGGAACGGGACCCCTGACGATCCACCGGTGCCCTGCTTGTGACCGATGATCCGCTCGACGGTCTTCAGATGCCGGAAGCGCCAGAGCTGGAAGCTTTCCTCGATGTCGACCAGCTTCTCGCACATATCGTACGCATCCCACCACCGTTGCGGATCGACATAGATGGTCCTGAACACGGGAACGAGCTCGGCGTTCCGCGCGTAGCCTTGCGTGAAATCGCGCTCGAGACAGGCGTGCGGGACCGGCAGACCACGGCGCGCGAGATGGCGCAGGAACTCGTCGTAGAGCGACGGGGAGCGCAGCAGCGCGGCGAGCGCGTCGAAAGTCGGCGGATCGTGGCGAAAGACCTCGAGTGCCGAGGCACTCTTGTTGCCGAGCAGGAACTCGATCGCCCGATATTGCGGCGACTGGAAGCCCGAGGATTGCCCGAGCACGGGACGGAACGCCTCGTATTCGGACGGCGTGAGCGTCTCCAGGACGGCCCATTGCTCGAAGAGCTGCTTCTGGATCATCTTCACCCGGGAGAGCGTTTTGAAGCTCGCGTCGAGCTGATCCGACTGCACGTAACGAATCGCTGCTTTGAGCTCGTGGATCATGAGCTTCATCCACAGCTCCGCGACCTGGTGCTGGACGATGAAGAGCATCTCGTCGTGGCGCGGTGGCCGCTCCGGCGTGCCCGAGAGCGGCTCCTGCGCGGAAAGCAGGCGATCGAGGCGCAGGTATCCTGCGTAGGTGAGCCGATCGCGAAAATCGGTGACGATGCCCGGCTCGAGACGATCGTGTGCCATGGTCGATAGGTGCGAGAGGAGAGCTCCTATCTTACCCCGCGAGCGAGCGCGGCGCGTCCGGCTAAGTCGCCTCGCGCAACGCCGCGAGCGGCGGCGCCCGGAGCGTGCTGCGCGTTCCGAGCCATCCGGCGAGTGCAACGCACACCGCGGCGCCGCTCACACCGATGACCCAGAGCAGCGGATTGAAGGCGAACGGGATCTGGAACACGCGATCGGCCAGCACAAAGCTCGTCGCGGTCGCACCTGCAGCTGCGAGCACGCCCGCCAGCGCACCGAGCGCGAGAAACTCGGCGAGGTGCGCCGCCGAGAGCTGCCGTTGGCTCGCGCCGAGCGTGCGCAAGACTGCGGAGTCGTAGCGACGTTCATCCTGAGTCGCGGCGATCGCCGCCTCGAGCACCAGCACACCGCCCGCGAGCGTGAACAGAAACACGAATTCGACCGCGCGCGCAACCTGATCCATGATCGACTGCACCTGCCGCAGGAGCTCACCGACGTCGATCACCAGCACGTTGGGATAGGTCCGCACCAGCGTCGCGAGCCAGGCCGCATTGCCCGAATCGGCACGCACGGCGGTGATATAGGTCCGCGGCAGAGCGTCGAGCACACCGGGTGCGAACAGCGCGAAGAAGTTGACGCGGAAGCTGTCCCAGTCGACCTTGCGCAGGCTCGTCACCTTGGCGCTCACGCGCGTGCCCACGACGTCATAGGTCAGGGTGTCGCCGACCTTGATGCCGAGCGTGTGCGCGATCCCCTCTTCGAGCGACGCGCCCGCGGCCGCCCCGCTCTCGCCGGCCTTCCACCATTGCCCGGTGACCACACGGTTGCCGAGCGGCAAGGTGTCGGTCCAGGAGAGGTTGAATTCGCGCTCTCCCAACTGCCGGGCGCGATCGTCGGAGAATCGAGTGGTGGTGAACGGCGCACCGTTGACCTCGACCAGTCGTCCGCGAACCATCGGCCGCAGCGCCGCGTCGACGTTGAGCTCGCGCTTGAGCAGCGCCGAGACGCCATCGACCTGATCGGGCAGCACGTTGATGAGGAAGGCGTTGGGCGCGTCCGGCGGCAGGCTTGCACGCCAATTGCGCATGAGGTCGCCGCGCACCAGGGTCAACAGCAGCAGCGCCATGATGCCGAGCGCCAGCGCGCCGATCTGCAGGCTCGAGCCGAGCGGACGCCGGCGCAGGTTCGCGAGCCCGTAGCGCCAGGTGTAGCCCCGATGCGGCAGCGCGCGCAGGAAGACGATCAACAGCCAGGCAGCGCCCGCCGCGGCGGCGATCAGCGCCATGATGCCCCCGATCATGATCGCTCCGGTCTTGAGGTCCTGCGCCTGCCACAGGACCAGCACGCCGATCGTCGTCGCACCGATGGCATAGGCGAGGATCCCGCCGGCCCGCGGCAGGCCGAGATCGCGGCGAAGCACGCGCAGCGGCGGAACGCGCGACAACGCGACGAGCGGAGGCAGCGCGAAGCCGAACAACAGCGCGAGCCCGGTGACGATCGGAGAGGCGAAGGACACCCATCCTGGCGACGGCAGATCGCCGTGGATCATCATGCCCAGGAGCGCGACCAGCAACTGCTGTCCGGCCAGCGCGATGAGTGTTCCGGCGAGGCTCGCGCAGAAGCCGAGCACCACGAATTGGATGACGAACAACGTCAGCATCTGCCCTTGCGCCGCGCCGAAGCAGCGCATCATCGCGGCAGCATCGAGGTGGCGACGCAGATAGCGCGACGCCGCCAGCGCTACGGCGACGGCGGCCAGGATCACCGCCACCAACGCCGACAGGCCGAGGAACTTCTCCGCGCGATCGAGCGTCTGCCGAATCTCCGGGCGAACGTCGCGAATCGATTCGAGCCGCTGCCCGCGCGAAAGCTGCGGCAGCGCCCACGCCCGATACGCGTCGATCGCATCGCCGGCGACGAGCAAGCGATACGCCGCGCGATTGCCGGGCTGCAGCAGATTCGTCGCCGGTAAGTCGTCGATGTTCATCAGTAGCCGCGGACCGAGCGACATCAGGCCCCCCGTGACTTCGGGGTCCTGCTGAACGATGGCCGCCACCGTGAGCGTGCTCTCGCCGACCGTGAGCTTCGCGCCCGGAGCGAGCGCGAGGCGGGCAGCAAGCCGCGTATCCACCCAGGCTTCCAGGCTTCGCCACGACCCGGCGCCCCGGTCGCTGGGCGGCCCTCCGCAACGTCGGGCACGGCGAGCATCACCGCGCCGCGCAACGGGTACGTCGCGCCAACCGCCTTCACGTCGGCCAGCACCGCATCGCCGCCGCCTGGCGGCTGCACCATGCTGTTGAAGCGTATCACCGGCACCGTGGCGAGCCCGCGCGTCGCCGCTTCACGCGTGTAGTCGGACGGCAACGGGCGGTCGGCCGAGACCATGAGATCGGCGCCGAGCAAGAGGTTCGCCTGGCGCGTCAAAGCCCCTTTGACCCGATCGGCGAAAAAACCCACCGTGCCGACGCTGGCCGCGGCAAGCACGAGCGCCGCGATCAGCACCGACAATTCGCCGGCGCGCGCGTCGCGGGAAAGCATCCGAAGCGCGAGGCGAATCGTGTTCATGGAACGACCCCCACGCTTGCGGCCTCATTTATCAATTCGGCCGCTGCGCTGCCCCCAAATGCGGGGGCGCAATTCGCACCTTGGGGCGGCCCTGCGGCGCTCATGACCCGGTGCCGACCTGGTCGCCGATGAGCTTGCCGCCCTCGAGCGCGATCCGGCGTACGCAGCGCGAAGCGATGTGCGTGTCGTGCGTGACGAGGAGCAGCGTCGTGCCACGCTCGCGGTTCAAGCGAAACATCACGTCGGCGACTTCGAGTCCGGTCGCCTCGTCGAGATTGCCGGTAGGCTCGTCGGCCATCAGCACGCGCGGTTCGCCGGAAAACGCACGTGCGATCGCGACCCGCTGCTGCTCACCACCCGAGAGCTGCTTCGGATAATGCGTCAACCGGGCCGACAATCCGACGCGCGCCAGCCACTCGCGGGCCCGCGGCACGGCATCGTCCGCGCCGGCGAGCTCCAAGGGCAGCATCACGTTCTCCAATGCAGTGAGCGCAGGCAGAAGCTGGAACGACTGGAAAACGAACCCCAGCCAGCGCCGCCGCAGCGCCGCGCGCGCGTCCTCCGACAGGCCGTTCAGCGCCGTGTCGCCGAGCCACACCTCGCCCGTCGTGGGCCGATCGAGGCCGGCCAACAATCCCAGAAGCGTCGTCTTGCCTGAGCCCGACGGGCCAACGATGGCAACGGTCGAACCCGCTCCGACCTCGAAGCTCACGCCGTCGAGAATCGTCAGCGGCGCGTCTCCACTGCGAACGATCTTGGAGAGGCTCTGCGCACGAATGACGGGCTCGGTCATGATGGGAAAGGCCTTTGCGCAGGTCGACCTGACTGCAGTTGGGGCCGCCGCACCGCCAACCCAAGCGTGGCGCGATGGAACGGCGCCACGGGCGATAGGGCGCGGATTCTTCGTCGCGGCGCGCATTGTACCCCGTACTCTGCAGTGCTTCTTGGTATGCCGCGAAAGGCTAGAATGCAGTGTGGACTCGCTCTTCTCGTCTTCGTTCCGTTGGACCCGGCGCGCCGCGGTGCTCGTGACCGCTGCGCTGCTGCTGTGTTCCGGCGCGCTCGGGCAAGCCGCGTCGCCGGTGATTCTGATCGTGGGCGACAGCATTTCCGCGGCGTACGGGCTGGCGCCCGGTACCGGCTGGGCGACGCTGCTGCAAAATCGGCTCGGCGCCGAGCATTTTCCGCATCGCGTTGTCAACGCCAGCATCAGCGGCGATACGACCGCCGGCGGCCGCGCGCGACTCGCGGCGCTCCTGGCGCAACATCGGCCAGCAGTCACCGTCATCGAGCTCGGCGGCAACGACGGCTTGCGCGGCGGGAGTCTCGACGCCATGCGCGAGAACCTCGACGCCATGGTGGTTGCCGCGCAGAAAGCCGGATCACACGTGTTGATCCTCGGCATGCGCGTGCCTCCCAACTACGGCCCGGCGTACGTCCAGCGCTTCGCCGGAATCTTCGGCGAGGTCGCCAAGGCACACAACGCCGCAGTCGTACCCTTCATGTTCGAGGGCTTCGGTGAGGACAATGCGATGTTCCAGCCCGACGGCGTCCATCCGATCGCCGCGGCCCAAGGCAAACTGCTCGACAACGCGTGGCCTGCGCTGAAACCGATGCTCGGGGCAGCCACGAAGGGCAAATGAGGGCTAGCAGGCCTCGATGAGCGCGAAGAGCGTGCCGCATCCGGGCGTGCGCCGTGTCGCCGTGACGGCACTGGCCGAATATCCGGACCGCATCGACGTCCGCAGCCCCACAGAGTTCGCCGAGGATCATGTCCCGTTGGCGTCGAATCATCCGGTGCTCGATGATGCCGAGCGAGCGCGGATTGGGACACTGTACGCAAGCTCGCCGTTCGCTGCGCGCAAGCTCGGCGCCGCGATCGTTGCGCGCAACATCGCCTCGATGCTCGAAACCGCATTCGCGGAGCTGCCGCGCGAGTGGCGCCCGTTGGTGTACTGCTGGCGAGGCGGCCAGCGCAGTCGGGCGCTCACGCAGGTGCTGCACGAAGTCGGCTGGCGTGCGGTGCAGCTCGAGGGCGGCTATCGTGCATACCGGCGCCACGTCGTCGCGGAGCTCACCCGCGTTCCGCAGCGCTTCGCCTACGTTGTGATCTGCGGCCTCACAGGCACGGGCAAAAGCCGTCTCCTCGCCGCCCTCGCCGCTGTTGGCGCGCAGACCCTCGACCTCGAGGGGATCGCGCGTCATCGCGGGTCGCTGCTGGGCGATCTGCCGGGCGAGCCCCAACCGTCGCAGAAGTCGTTCGAGACTCAGCTCGTCGACGCACTCGGCCGACTCGATCCTTCGCGACCGGTGTACGTCGAATCGGAAAGCCGCCGCATCGGCAGCGTCCAGATGCCCGATGCGCTGCTCGCCGCGATGCGCGTCGGCCGGGCGCTCACGCTGCGCACGCCGCCCGAGAAACGAGTCGCGCTGCTCAAGGCCGAGTACGCGCACTTCCTCGACGATCCGACGCTCCTCGGCGCGTGCTTGAGGCCGCTGACCGCGCTCTACGGCAAGGCGACGATCGCGCGCTGGGAAGCGATGGCCGCGGGCGCCGGCTGGGATTCACTCATCGCGGAGCTGCTCGAAGCGCATTACGATCCGACCTACGCACGCTCGCTCGAGCGCAATTTCCCGGCGGTGGCATCCTCCAGGGTGGTCGAGGCGCGCGAGATCACGCCGGCCGCGTTTGCGGCGCTGGCGCTCGACGTGCGCACACTCTTCGAATCCAGCGAGCAAGTCGCGAGCTAAGGAACCTAATGACCGATTACGCCTTTCGCATCGTCAACGTGTTCGCCGAGGAACGTCTCGCCGGCAATCCGCTGGCGGTGTTCGAGGACGGTCGCGGTCTCGACGATGCCGCCATGCAGGCGCTGGCGCTGCAGTTCAATCTGTCGGAGACGACGTTCGTCCTTCCATCGACCCGGGCCAGCGCGCATGTGCGCATCTTCACGCCGACCTTCGAGATGCCTTTCGCGGGTCACCCCACGCTCGGCAGCGCGCACGTCGTGCGCTCGCTCATGGGGAGTGACGAGGTTACCCTCGAGATGCGCGCCGGCGTGATTCCGGTGCGCGCCCAGGGCGACGTGTGGACGCTCGAGGCCAACGCGCCGCGCACGCGCGCGGTCGCGGCCTCGCGCGATGAGCTCGCCGCGATGCTCGGCCTCGCGGCCACGGACGTCGGCAGCGCGCCGCTCTGGGTCGACACCGGGAGCGAGCAGCTCGTGATCCCGCTCACCAGCGTCGCTGCGGTGCGGAACTGCAAGCCGAACGCGGAGCTGATGGTCAGGTACGGCACCGTCGCGCTGCCCGGAGGCGGCTCGCGCGCAATGGCCTACGTCTGGGCGGAAGTCGCACCCAACGGCATTCTGGCGCGGTTCTTCTTTCCCAAGTACGGCGCGATCATCGAAGATCCGGGCACCGGGTCGGCGTGCGCGAACCTCGGCGGCTGGCTGGTCGCGACGGGCGCGTCGCGGCCGCGGACGCTGAACATCGCGCAGGGCGAGGCCGTCGGACGCCGCTGCAGGCTCGGTCTTACCGTCGATGCCGCGGGTGCCATCTTCGTGTCGGGGCGGGTGATCGAGTTGGGTCGGGGCACGATCACCCTCTAGCCCAAACCCGCAACGGCTCGTAACAAACTGAAACGATCGCGCGGTCAACAGGGCGCTAGACTGCGGCGTTGTTGCTCTAACCCGAGCCGCCACGATGCCTGCCCTGCTCGCCCTCGCCGCGCTTGTCGTCGCCATCGCAGTTCCGACGGCGACGTTCGCTGCTGCGCTTTCCTACGACGACGCTCGGCACCTGCTCAA
>VBCL01000241.1 GCA_005888865.1 Betaproteobacteria bacterium
TGGGTGCGGAGCTGTCGAGCCTGGTCAACGATCGGCTCGCGGAGATCGTCGCGACCTGGCCGGACCGATTTGTAGCGCTGGGCACGGTGCCACTGCAGAATGTCGACCTCGCCATCATGGAGCTTGAGCGCTGCGTCAAGCGGCTCGGCCTGCGCGGCGTGGAAATCAATCCCAATGTCAACGGCATGGACCTCACCGACCCGCGCTTGAACCTGGAGAAGTTCTTCGCCAGGGTGCAGGCGCTCGACGCCGTTATCTTCATCCATCCGCTCGGATTCACGCAGGGCGCACGCCTGGTCGACCATTACTTCAACAACGTGATCGGCAATCCGATGGAAACGACGATCGCGGCTAGTCACCTGATATTCGACGGCGTAATGCAAAGAAATCCGAAGCTCAAGATCGTCCTTCCGCACGCAGGTGGCTATCTCGCCCATTATTGGGCGCGCATGGACCACGCGCACCGCGCGCGGCCGGACTGCCGGACCGTGATCAAGAAGGCGCCGTCGAGCTATCTCAAGAAGATGTATTTCGACACGATCAGCTTCGACCCCCGGATGCTGCGGCAGATGGTCGACCAATACGGGGCCGGACACGTCCTGCTCGGCACCGACTATCCGTACGACATGGGTGAAGATGATCCGGTTGGCCTGATAGGACGCGTTCCGGGGCTCAAGGGCGCCGAGAGAGAGATGATCGAAGGCGGCAACGCGGCGCGCCTGCTGAAAATCAAGCGTTGATTCGGAAGCTGCTCCACATGCCATTCCTCCGTGCTATGCCTGACATGCCCGACTGCGATTTGTGTGCGCCGACCGGCCGGGATTAAGCTCTGGCCGACCGCGCGATCGGCTCGGCCGTTCGAAGAGAGAAACCCATGACGAACGCTATGCGCGCTGTTCGAGTCCCCCTGATCGCAATCTCAATGTCGCTTGCGCTTCTGACGGCAACGCCTGCGCACGCCCAGGGCAAATGGGTCAAGCTCGCACCATTTCCCGAGCCCGCCGAAGAACTGCTTGGCGCCGCGGCGGGAGGCAAGATCTACGTCTTCTGCGGGCTCGGCCCAGGGTGGAAGCCGCTGGGCATGGTCTACGAATACGATCCGTCGACCGACAAGTGGACCAAGAAGAAGCCGATGCCGCTCGCTTCGCACCACGTCGCCTTTACCGAATACCGCGGCAAGATCTACGCGTTCGGCGGTTTCGTGCTGCCTTCTTCCGGTCCGCCGGCGTGGGCGCCGGTCGACAACGCGTGGGAATACGATCCCGCCGCGGACACCTGGAAAGCGCTTGCGCCCGTGCCGACCAAGCGAGGATCACCCGTGGCCGCGGTCGCAGGGGACAAAATCTACGTGATCGGCGGCGCAACGACGCCTCCCGGTTCGAAGGAAACGGTCGTCCATCCGACACGACCGCATGTGTCGGTAGCGACGGCGGAAGAATACGATCCCGCGACCAACACCTGGCGGCAGCGAACCTCGATGCCGACTCCGCGCAACCATGCGACCGCGGGCGTCGTGAACGGGAAGATCTATGTGATCGGCGGCCGCGTCGGGGGCGCGTTCATCACCTCGGGCAGCAGCAACGCCGACGTGGTCGAGGAATACGATCCGGCCACCGACGCCTGGGGAAGCCCCCGGGCCAAGATGCCCTCGGCACGCAGCGCGATGGCATCCGGCGTCTACGGCGGGCGCATCTACGTCACCGGCGGCGAGGGTCAGAACGCGCAGATGATGTACACCTTCCGTTCGCTGGAAGCGTACGATCCGGCGAGCAACAGCTGGTCGGTACTGCCTTCGATGCCGGTATCGCGACACGGCCTGGCGGGCGCCGTGGTCGGCAATCGTCTGCACATGGTGAGCGGTGACGTGCAATCCGCGGGAACCGGAGTGCAAGTGCACACCGACTCGCACGACGCTTTCGAATTCGACAAGTGACGCGAGAGCCGGTGAGCGCGAGCCGAGCGAAGCGCGAATCCGCTCGTCGCAGCGTCGTCCCGGCCCCGGCCTCCGCCGGGGCAGGCTGCGACCGGGATCCAAGGTGAATTTGGATGAGAAAGCAACTTGGGCCCCGGCCTGCGCCGGGGCGACAAGCTAGTTGAGCGAGCCTCGCCAAGTGCGAAATCTTCTCGTCGGTGTCGACATCGGCGGCACGTTCACCGACTGCGTGGTGCTCGACCGCCGCGGCCGGATCATCGCGACCAAGTCACCGTCCACGCCGGGGGATTTTGCCGAAGGCATGCTCGCCGCGATGCGGCTCGCGGCCGATCGCCTGGGGCTGTCCTTCGAGCGATTCTGCCGCGACGTCGCGGTGCTCACCCACGGAACGACCGTCGGAACGAATACGCTCATCCAGAGGAAAGGCGTGCGGGTCGGCCTGATCACGACCCGCGGCCACGAAGATGCCATCCACATCATGCGCGGTTCGCGCGGGGTCACCTCGCGCGACATTCGCAAGGTGGTGCATTTTCCCGAGAGCCGGAAGCCGGTGCCGATCGTGCCGAAGCGGTTCATCGCGGGCGTGTCGGAGCGCGTCGACTGCTTCGGCGAGATCGTCGTGCCGCTCAACGAAAGCGAGGCTGCGGACGCGATCCGGTACCTGGTCGATCAGGGCGTCGAAGCTATCGGCGTCTGCTTTCTCTGGTCGTTCAAGGAACCCCGGCATGAGTTGCGCGTGAGGGAGATGATCCGCGACGTAGCTCCGCATTTGTTCGTGTCGTGCTCCGTCGACATTGCTCCGAAATGGGGTGAATACGAACGCATGACCGCGACCGTGCTCAACGCCTATATCGGCCCGGTGATGGCGAAGTACCTCGGCAATCTCGATCGCAAGCTCAAGGCGTCGGGGTATGCACAGCCGCTGCAGATCACGCAATGCGCGGGCGGCTCGATTTCGGTCGACAAGGCGATGGAATCGCCCTTGCTCACGCTCGACTCCGGTCCCGTGTCGGGCGTCACCGGGTCGGTGTTTCTCGGCCGGCTCATGGGCTGCCCCAACATCATCACCACCGACATGGGCGGAACGTCGTTCGACGTCGGGATCATTTTCGAGGGGCTGCCGGCGTACTCGTTCGTATCCAACGTCGTGCAGTACGAGTATTTCCTGCCCAGGGTCGACATCCATGCGATCGGCTCGGGCGGCGGTTCGCTTGCGCACGTCGATCCGGAGTCCCGGACGCTCAGCGTCGGGCCGGAATCGGCCGGCGCCGACCCCGGCCCCGTGTGCTACGGCAAAGGAGGCGTGACGGCCACCGTAACCGACGCCGACGTCGTGCTCGGCACGATCAATCCGGACAATTTCCTGGGCGGACGCATCCGGCTCGACCGTGACAAAGCGATCGAAGCCGTGCGACGCGTCGCCGATCCGCTCAGACTTTCACTCATGGAAGCGGCGAGCGGCATCGCCCGCATCGCCGAGTTCAAGATGGCCGACATCATCCGCAAGATGACCGTCGAGAAAGGCTTCGATCCGAGGGATTTCGTGCTGTTCGCGTTCGGCGGTGCGGGTCCGGCGCACGCCGGGGTCTTCGCCTACGAGCTCGGCGTGCAGAAGGTCGTGATACCGCAGAAGGAAATCGCCTCGACCTGGTGCGCTTTCGGCGCCGCCTCCGCCGACATCCTGCACGTCTATGAGCAGGTCGACATCCAGACGAGCCCGTTCGATGCGGCACGCATCAACCACGCGCTCGAGACACTGGAGCGAAAAGCGAACCAGCAGATGGACCACGACGGCATCGCCAGGCCCCGCCGCCGTTTCCAGTTCTCCCTCGACATGCGCCACCGCGGCCAGATCAACGAGGTCGAGGTCATGCTCACCGGCAAGCGGATGCCGAGCACGTTTGCGGAAACCCTGCGCCGCCGCTTCTACGCGCGCTACGAGCAGCTTTACGGACGGGGCTCGTCGTATTCGGAGGCACGCCTGGAAATCGTGACGCTTCGACTGCGCGCCACCGCGGCGACGCCGCATCCGAAACTGCCCTCGGCGAGGAAGCGAAGCGCGGCGCCCAGCGCGCGAGCGTCCTTAAGCAAGCGAAACATCTACTGGGCGGAACTCAAGAAAACGGTGCCGAGTCCCATCTACGACGGCGCGCTTCTGGTGCCGGGCAACCGCATGAAGGGACCGGCCGTGATCGAGACCACCGATACCACGGTCGTCGTGCACCCCGGGCGAGTGCTCGAGGTCGACACCTTCGGCAACTTCGAGATCGGATTCGGATCGTGATCATGCCCAAAGTGAGCCAGATGAAGGACGTCGCCTTCGACGGCAGGAAGATGGGTTACGTGCCGCCGAAGAAGCTCACGATCTCGCCGAAGG
>VBCL01000242.1 GCA_005888865.1 Betaproteobacteria bacterium
TACCGGCCGCGGGTTGGTACGTCGGCGGGGCTCGGGTGGATGAAGACGTTATGTCGCCAGGGCTGAGCGTGGCGGCCTATAGAGCTACCGACATTCCCCCATCGATGATCATCATCTGCCCGGTGACGTAATCCGAAGCGCTCGAGGCGAGGAACACGGCGAGGCCGGCGATTTCCGTGGGATTGCCCCACCGCCCGGCCGGCGTGCGCTTGTTGACCCATGCCGTGAACTCGGCATTGTCGAGGAGCGCCCGATTCATCTCGGTCGCAAAGTAACCGGGCGCAATCGCGTTGACCTGAATGTTATGCGGCGCGAGCTCGACCGCCATGCCGCGCGTCAGTTGCCGCACGCCACCCTTGGCCGCGGTATACGGCACGACGCTCGGTCGCGCCATCTCGCTCATGAGCGAGGCGATGTGCACGATCTTGCCGCGCCTCTTCGCGATCATGCCCGGGAGCACGGCTTGCGAAACGAGGAAGGGCGCAGTGAGATTGGTCGCGATGACCGCGTCCCAATCGCTTTGGGAAAAATCGACCAGCGCTCCGCGGCGCTGAATACCGGCGTTGTTGAACAGGATATCGACGGCGCCATGCTTGGCGTGGATCGCGGCGACCGCCGCGCGCACGGCAGCGCGATCGGTGACGTCGAACACGCTCGTGTCGGCGGCGAGGCCTTGCTCGCGCAGCGCCTGCGCCGCCTCGTCGACCGCGTCCGCCTTGCGGGCGTTGAGCACGACCGTTGCACCGGCGCGCGCGAGCCCGGTTGCGATCGCGAAGCCGAGCCCGCGATACGCGCCGGTGACGAGCGCGATCTTGCCGGAGAGGTCGAAAGGTTGGTCCATGCGCGTCCCGAAAGTTGGTCGCGCATTATTGCACGAGCGATTGCGCGTGCAGCAACGCCCCGCAGTCATCCCGGTGAAGCCTGCCCCGGCGTAGGCCGGGGGCCGGATCCAATTGTTCTTGGAGCCAACTTGGGCCCCGGCTCAGTGACCAAAATGAGCCGGGGCGACCAGAGGTGCTGGCTACGCCGCGACGCGCTCGACCGATGCCGGCGCCGGCTTCGCGGCGCGGAAGGCGGCGATCAGCTCGGCTTCCTTTGCTTTCGCGGCCTTGAGATGGCGTTCCTTCACGTGTCCGTATCCGCGAATGTGCTCGGGGATGCTCGCGAGCTCCACCGCCAACGTATGGTTGTGCGCCCCGAGGCGGGGCAGCAGCTCGTCGATGAGCGATTCGTAGTCGGCGATGAGCGCCCGCTCCAGCTTCCGTTCTGCCGTGCGGCCGAAAACGTCGAAGGCAGTGCCGCGCAAGCCCTTCATCCTCGCCAGCACGCGGAATGCGCCCATCATCCATGGCCCGTAGCTGCTCTTCCTCGGCTCGCCAGTCGTGGGGTCGGGCTTGTTGGTCAGCGGTGGCGCGAGGTGGAACTTGAGCTTGTAGTCGCCCTCGAACTGCGCAGCGACGCGCTTGGTGAACTCGCCGTCGGTGTACAGACGAGCGACTTCATACTCGTCCTTGATCGCGAGCAGCTTGAAGTAGTAGCGGGCGATCGCCTCGGTGAGCGCGGTCTTCCCCGGCAGTTTCTGCGTTTCCGCGGCACGCACCCTGGCGACGAAAGCGGTATAGCGCCGCGCGTAGGCCGCGTCCTGATAACCGGTGAGAAACTCCGCCCGGCGGGCGATGACTTCATCGAGCGAGGTCGACAGGCGTTGCGAGTCGGGCTTGTCCTGCGGAATCGCCGCATTCAGCACGCGCTCGGGCTCGAGCGCTGCGAGCCTACCCCAGCGGAAACTCTGTTTGTTCGATTCCACCGCCGCGCCGTTGAGCTCGACCGCGCGGAGAATCGAGGCCTCCGACAACGGAATCAGCCCGCGCTGGAAGGCGTAGCCGACCATGAACAGGTTGGTCGCGATCGAGTCGCCCATCAGGCCGGTAGCGAGCGTGGTGGCGTCGAGGAATTCGGCATCGCCCGGGGCAACGGCGTCGCGGATTTCGTGCTCCATCGAGCCGCGCGGGAATTCGAGGTCGGCGTTGCGCGTGAAATCGGCCGGCATGACCAGGGCTGTGTTGACCAGAGCCTTGGTCACGCCGCGCTGCATCTTCGCGGCGGCTTCGTAGCCCACGCTGGTCAGGATGTCGCAGGCCAGGACCAGCTTGGCTTCACCGGCGGCGATTCGCGTCGCATGAAGCTGATCGGGACGATCGGCGATCCGCACGTGCGAGACGACCGAGCCATTCTTCTGGGCGAGGCCGGTCATGTCGAGAACCGACACGCCCTTGCCTTCGAGGTGCGCGGCCATGCCAAGTAGTGCGCCAATCGTCACTACGCCCGTGCCGCCGATGCCGGTGACCAGGATGCCGTACGGCTCGGTGGTCTGCGCGGGCGTGGGCTCAGGCAGGCGCGAAAAGTCCGCGGCGTCGGCCTTCTGCGGCTTGCGCAGCGAGCCACCTTCGACGGTGACGAAGCTCGGGCAGAACCCCTTGACGCACGAATAGTCCTTGTTGCACGACGACTGGTCGATGGTGCGCTTGCGCCCGAACTCGGTCTCGACCGGAGCGACCGATACGCAATTGGACTTGACGCCGCAATCGCCGCAGCCTTCGCACACCAGCTCGTTGATCACCACGCGCTTGGCGGGATCGGGATATTTGCCGCGCTTGCGGCGGCGGCGTTTTTCGGCAGCGCAGGTCTGGTCGTAAAGCAGGATCGTGCAGCCGGGCGTGTCGCGCAGCGTGCGCTGCACACGGTCGAGCTCGTCGCGGTGATGAATCTCGATGCCCGACGCGAAATAGCCCGACGGGTACTTGCTCGGCTCGTCGCTGACGACGACGACCTTCTTGACGCCTTCTGCCGCGCACTGCTGCGCGATCAACGCCGGCGAGATCGGCCCGTCGACCGGCTGGCCGCCCGTCATCGCCACCGCATCGTTGTAGAGGATCTTGTAGGTGATGTTGACGTTCGCGGCGACCGCGGCGCGGATCGCCAGAATGCCCGAGTGGTAGTACGTGCCGTCGCCCAGGTTGGCGAACATGTGCTTGGTCTTCGTGAATGGCGCCTGGCCGATCCACGGCACGCCTTCGGCCCCCATATGGGTGTAGGTCGACGTCGAGCGGTCCATCCAGATCGCCATGACGTGGCAGCCGATACCCGCGGTCGCGCGGCTGCCCTCGGGCACCTTGGTCGAAGTGTTGTGCGGACAGCCCGAGCAGAAGTACGGAACCCGGTTCAGTGTGATTCTGGGCCTGGAGAGCGCTT
>VBCL01000273.1 GCA_005888865.1 Betaproteobacteria bacterium
AGTTCAAGATCAACGGCAAGATGGCCTTCGACGGCGACCTCTGGCAATGGCACCAGGATTACGGCACGTGGCAGCGCGACGACGACATGCCCGAGCCGCGCGCCATGAACGTCGCGATCTTCTTAGACGAGGTCAATGAGTTCAACGCGCCGCTGATGTTCATCCCGGGCAGCCATACGCTTGGCGTGATCGGCGCGGTGCACGATCTCTCGACCACCAGCTACCCGTTGTGGACGATCGACAACGACACCATCGCCCGGCTGGTCGGGCGCGGCGGCATCGTCGCCCCGAAAGGTCCGCCCGGATCGATGATCCTGTTCCACTCCTGCCTCGTGCATGCGTCGACGGCGAATCTCTCGCCATGGAACCGGGTGAGCGTGTACCTGAGCCTGTGCGCGGTTTCCAATCACATCCGCCGCTTCAAGCGGCCGGAGTACATCGCCCACCGCGACTTCGCGCCGATCGAATGTCTGCCCGACGACTGCTTGCTCAGCGAGTACGACGTGCCTCTGCCGTGGCGCGACGGCACGCCGGCGGCGGCGTTGGAAAGCACCTTCGCGGAGTGATCCAGTGAGTCTGCATGCGAAGCTTTGTGAACGCGCCGCTCAAGGCAGGCCGCTCATCGTCGGCGTGATCGGGGCGGGCAAGTTCGGGGCGATGTATCTCGCGCAGGTGCCGAAGACGCCAGGCGTGCACGTCGTCGGAATCGCGGACCTCGCGCCGGCGAATGCCCGGGCCAACCTCGCGCGCGTCGGGTGGATCCCCGAGCGCTACGGCGCTGCATCGCTCGATGCGGCGCTGGCGCATGGAACCACGCACGTCTCCGACGACTGGGAAGCGCTCGTCGCGCATCCGCGGATCGATGTCATCGTCGAATGTACAGGACACCCGCTCGCCGCCGTGCAGCATTGCCTCGCCGCGTTTCACCACGGCAAGCACGTGGTCAACGTCACGGTCGAAGCCGACGCGCTCTGCGGACCACTGCTCGCGCGTCGCGCCGCGGAGGCGGGCGTCGTTTACAGCCTCGCCTTCGGCGATCAGCCGGCGCTCATCTGCGATCTCGTCGACTGGGCGCGGGCCGCCGGCTTCGGCGTCGTCGCGGCGGGGCGCGGACACAAGTGGCTGCCGCATTTCGCGCAATCCACGCCGGAGACTGTCTGGGGCTATTACGGGCTGACACCGGAGCAGGCGAAGATCGGTGGGCTCAATCCCAAGATGTTCAACTCGTTCCTCGACGGTTCCAAGCCTGCGATCGAGAGCACGGCGGTGTGCAACGCCACCGGGCTCGTCGCGCCGCCCGACGGCTTGAGCTATCCGCCGGCGTCGATCGACGATATTCCGATGGTCTGCCGGCCGATCGCCGAAGGGGGCGTCCTCCACGCGAAGGGGCAGGTGGAAGTGATCTCCTCGCTCGAGCGCGACGGTCGGGCGATTCCCTACGACATCCGCTTTGGCGTATTCGTGGTGTTCGAAGGGGACACTGAATACATCCGCAACTGCTTCCGCGAATACATGGTGCGTACCGACCCGACCGGTCGCTATGCCTGCCTGTACAAGCGCTGGCATCTGATCGGACTGGAGGTGGGTATTTCGGTCGCTTCGGTGGGATTGCGCGGCGAGTCGACCGGTGCGGCGGTGTGCTTCAACGCCGACGTCGTTGCCACCGCCAAGCGCGATCTCAAGGCCGGCGAAACACTCGACGGCGAGGGCGGCTATACGGTGTGGGGGAAGCTACTGCCCGCGCAGACGTCGCTCGAGCTCGGCGGACTGCCGCTCGGCCTGGCGCACGGCGCAAAGCTCTTGCGCGGGGTGAAGTCCGGGCGCACCCGACGTGGCGCTCGACGAAACGCTCCCCGCGCTCATGATCCGGCGGGAGATGGAGGTGATGTTCGCGCGGGCGCGAACATCCGCTCTCACTGCGGCTGCAGACGGGCAACGGACGACGGCGTCGGTTCACGCCGTGTAAGGCCGGATTCGTCAGCGGTAATCCAGCGCACCCGCAAACTCGATCATCACGTGCTCGCGGCGCTCGGTGCCGACCTCGATGGTCTTGCGCTTGTGCGCGCCGTTCCATTCGACATCGACGTTGTAGCTTCCCGACGGCAGACGCACCAGCAGGAACGGTCCGTCGGTCCGGGTTTGGAGCACCGGAGTGCCCCGACTGTCGCGAATTTCGACCGCGGCGTTGGAGATGTATTCGTCGCGCGGTCCACCGGCAGCAGCGGCGAGCTCGAGCGTCAGCGGATAGTCCGCGGCCGCCGCTCGCATCGCCTGTGCTTCATCCTCGCCCACGCCTCCCGTCACGTAGGTCACCGCTCCCTGTGTGTGCTCGCGCGGCTGGAAATAGGTCTGCGCGCCGAGGCTCGAAGCGAAGACGAGCCCCGCCACGGCCAGCGCGTTCGAAAGTCGGCTTGTCTTCATCGGCGTCCTCGCGGATTGTGCTTGCTCAGCACTCAAAAGAGAACGAGCCGATCGGCTCGGCTCGTTCTCTGCCGCGCGTATTGTCGGGCGCGCGACCTGCGAAGATGCATCGGTACGAGCGTGCCTGGGAGTCGGCCAGCGCGGATGCCCATACCGAATCGTCGCATGCGACGCATTTTCGGCCGCTTCCGCAGCGCAGAAAATCGGTAGGTTTCCGATTCTGTTGTAGGAGCTCTGGCGAAGAGTGTAGGACTGTGGCTTAGGCCCTGCGGGCACGCTAAGGCGCGGCGTCGAGCCAGCGCCCGATCTCGACGAGCTGGCGCTCGTCGAAGGTCGCGAAGCCCTTGTAACCAAGCTTGGCCAACCGGCGCTGGCCCTCGTCGGTGTTCTCGAGCGTGAGGAAGTATTGCTGAATGTGGGCGAGATCCTGCGCCGGAAGATTCGAACTCGCGATCAGCTGCTTGATCGGCACCGGCTTGCTCTTGACCAGCACCTTTCCGCCCTTGTCGGTGTACTCCTTGATCACCGCTGACGCAGCGGTCGCGCCGACCTCGGCGAACCCGTAGTCGACCATGAACGGGACCGCGTCCTGGTAGCGCGTGTAACGCAGACGCAGCGCTTTCGCCTTCGGCCCCAGCGCGTCGCGCAGCGTCGCGCGCACGATCCACGCCGTGATCGAATCGGCGTCCGGCATCCCCACCTGCTGGATCCGAGGATCGGCGAGCGAGGCATAGGTCGCGTCGCTCCTCACCAGAAAGCTCGCCCGATATTCGGTGTAGCCCTTGGTTACCGCGACGAGGCGATAATGGGCCTTGTCGATGGCCCGAATCGCGTAGTGGGCGGGGTGCACGTAGGCGAGATCGTAGCGCGCTGCGTCGAGATCCTTGCCCATTTGCACATACTCTTCCATGTACTCGACGCGTACCGGCCGCTTGAGCAGCTTGGTCAGATCGTCGGCGATTTCGCGGTAGCGCTCGCGAACCTCGGACGCGGCGATACGATACGTCACGCCCTCGTTGATGCCGAAGACCAATGGCTGGGGCTGGCTCTGCGCAAGGCCGAGCGCAGGCAGCACGGCGAATAGGAAGAGGCCAATCTTGTACATTACGTCATTACCGTCGAATAGCCCGGGAGGATGATACAACATCACCTCTGCAACGTTGGGCGGCGTCCCCACAAGCGGTCTGCAAGGGGCGTCAGGCGGTCGGGCCGGGAGCAAAAACGACCTATAATCGTCCTGTCTGCTCCCAATGACCCCGCCATAGCATGTCGAGCCGTACGTCAATATTCACGGCACCTGTTGTACACACCTGCGTCGCGGCGTTCGTCGCCGCCATTGCGTTCGGCGCCTGGGGCGCTGGGGCGCCCGACGTTGCGCACGGTACGTTCAAGAGCCAGGCGATCACCCTGGAGGTCAGAAGCGCGATCGCCTTCAAAGGCAAATCCTATCTCGGCTCGGACCACGTGCTGATCGTGGCGGTGACCAACGCCAAGGTTCACGGCGACGCGTTGGCCGACTACTATGACCGCAAGCGCGCGGTCGAGAAGCGCATCAAGGACGACGATACCGGCGTGGTGTATTTCGAGTTCCGGCCCGACGGCTCGTATCGGGGGCTGAGCTACTACTTCGCATCCGGTAACGGCTGCGGGTTCTGCACCAGCGAGGTGTCATCGACGGTGCGCCTTGGCGGAGGAAAGCTCTCCGGAACGCTCACAGGCACCGAGAAGGATCGTCCCTTCGAAGTTGTGCTCAACGTGCCGGTGATGTCCGATGACCACGGTTCAGCGTTGCCGGCCGACGGTGGGGCGCCCGGCGCGGCCTATCTCGCCTACCACGCGGCGCTCGTAAAGCGCGATCGTGCGGCGCTCAAACCGCTTCTATCGCTCGACCGGCAACAGACGTGGGCGGACGCCGAGAAGAAGGGAAACGTCGGGAAGATCGTCGATTACCTCGCCGCGGAGCATCCGGACAAGTCGGTGCACATCGTTCGCGGCTTCGTCAGGGGCAATACCGCGGTCCTGCTGGTCAGCGGCGACTCGCTGGTGGGCGGCCTTGCCGGCGAGGCGTTGCTCATGAAAGAGAGTGACGCCTGGCACGTCGACGACGAGCTGATGGACCCCGCTGTTCGCTAAGCTCCATCGGGTGATGCGAAGCAAATGAAACAAAAAATCAGGAGGTCGACAAAGGAATCTTTATCGACCAAAGCGATCAATTGTAGACGAAGTATCGCGTCCTTCGCGTTGAAGGGTTCAGTTTTGGAGGTTTTCATGAAGCAGCACCACCTGACAGGTATGATCGTTATCGCCGTGCTGCTTGCCGGAGCGGCGCAGGCGCAATCGCAGACGCAGAAAATCGCGGGCGACGTCGTGAAGGTCGACGGCGACAAGCTCGAGGTCAAGTCGACGGCCGGGCAGGTCGTCGACGTCAAGTTGACGGACAAGGTGCGTCTTAGCGCGCGCTCGCCCACGGACGCGTCGAAGCTTACGCGGGGCGAGTTCGTCGGCGCCACGGCGGTGCCGCAGGCCGACGGGACGTTGCGGGCGAGCGAGGTGCACATCTTTGCCGAGTCGATGCGCGGCACCGGCGAGGGCCATCGGCCGATGGACAACGACCCCGGAAGCACAATGACCAACGCGACCATTGCCAACGTCGGCGGCGCGGCGCAGCGCAATACGATGACCAATGCGACGGTCGCCGACGTGGCCGGCACCTCCGGAGAGCGGCGACTGACCCTCAGCTACAAGGGCGGCGAGAAAACGATCGTCGTGCCCGAGAACGTACCGATCCTGACGGTCGAACCGGCCGATCGGTCGCTCTTGGCCCCGGGTACGCACGTCATTGTGTACGCCGCGCCCCAGGCCGACGGCGCGCTTGCCGCCGAGCGCGTGAGCATCGGCAAGAACGGCTACGTGCCTCCGCTGTAGCGCAACGTCGATGCGGGGTGAGCGCTGGCCGTTGCTCTGCGGAGCGCTGTTGATCGCGGCGGGCGACGCCAATGCATTCACCTTCGTCGACGGCACGTCGATGCGCTGCCTCGTGGCCGGCTCATCGGTGGAGGAGGTGCCTGCGCCGCCGTCTCATCCGATCGTCACTCGCGGCCGCATCGCCGTCACCCAGAAGGTCGGGCCCGGCTACCGCATTGTTTGGAACGAAGCGCAGCTGAAAGCGTTGCCGCCGGAGATGCACGACTTCATCTTCTTCCATGAATGCGCGCATGCGAGCGTCCCGACGCAGAGCGAAGTCACCGCCAATTGCGTCGGGCTCCAGGCGATGCGCACGGCTGGCCGCGCCGGGTTCGGCGTCGAGTCGAAGCTCGCTGCCTTCTACGGACAGAACAACCCGTATTGGAGCAAGACGCTTTCGTGCGCCAATGCCTTCAAGGAGTCGCCGAAGCCGCCGGGATGAGATTCGCCGCGGAGCGTGCACACGCCGTCGACACGCGCGCGTATTCCTCGGGCGAGTCGACTTTCGCTTGGCGCTCGTCGAGCAGGCGCTGCCGTGCCTGCATGAACTGCGCGAGGTAGTCGCGGATCGCAACGATGAGCCGCTGCTGCAGTTCGTCCGGGCTGGTCGCGCGGCGTAGTTCCGTACCTATGCTTTCCGGAAGCTCGCGCTCGAGGTCTTGCGCGGCCTCGTCCAGCACTTCACGGAAGACTTCGACGTGCTTCATCTCGTGCGATAACGTGATCTCGTGCTGACACGGTGCTTCGACCAGCTCGCGGGCGACATAGACCATCACTGGCTGCATCGACAGCTCGACACGGACACGCGGTGTGCCGCAGGCACGCGCGCCGCGGCGATCGTCAACAGAATGCAACTCGATGTCAGTGCTTTGCCCGAAGACGGCCGTGGTAAGCCCGATCGCACTGTGCCTCGCAATCGTGCTGCCGCTCTTCACGGTCAGCGCTGCGATGGGCTGCGTGTCGTCGCGCTCGAAGGTGAGGGGCACGGCCACAACTTCGAACCGCGATAGGGCGAGCTTCCCGCATCTCGTCTCGAACGAGGCAAACGGGTTGCCGCCCGGGCCGCACGCGGCCAAAACCAGCGCGGGTGCCAAGAGCAGGACAGTCGAGCGGCGGGTCACGAGCGGACCGGCGTCGCGCGTGGCCGGCGGAGCAGGAGGGGCATGGTGCTTATCGCAGCTGCGGTTCGACAGTTTAAGCCATCGCGCCCAGGATGGGCTGTGCGGCCGAGCTGGCGCCGAGATGGGAAGGCACCGGGAACGCGGCGGGACGGCGAGGGTCCTAGACGATGGGCTGCTCTCGCCACGAGGGGCGCATTGAGGTGACCGCGGTCGGGAGCCGTGATATGAATGCAAGAATAGCGCTCGCCCGCACGATGCTCCTGCTCGCTGTCGCGACGGGAGGATCGATCGACCTGCACCTTTCCGCGGCGACGTCGTTCGATCCAACGCTGGTGGCCAAGGGCGCGGAGCTTGCCGCGATCGGCAACTGCGTTACCTGTCACACGAGCCGTGACGGCCGGGCCTTTGCCGGTGGACTGCCTTTGACGACGCCGTTCGGCACGATCTACTCCACCAACATCACACCGGACCTGGATACGGGGATCGGCCGCTGGACCGAAACCGATTTCCTGCGCGCCATGCGCGAGGGTGTCGACCGGGCTGGGCAGCACCTGTATCCCGCCTTTCCGTACGATCACTTCACGCGCGTCCGCGACGAGGACGTCGCGGCGATTTACGCCTTTATCATGACGCGCGAGGCGGTGCGCGCCGAGGTTCCGGCGAACCGGCTCAAGTTCCCCGCGGGTTTGCGTCCAGCGATCGCACTGTGGAAGGCGCTCTATCTCCGAACCGGCGTCTATCAACCGGACCCATCGAAAGACCCTCGGTGGAATCGCGGT
>VBCL01000274.1 GCA_005888865.1 Betaproteobacteria bacterium
CCGTGGACCGCCGACCAGCTTTTCGACTACCTGCGCCGCGGCCGCGAGTCGCGGCACGGCGTTGCCGCGGGTCCGATGGCGCCGGTCACACACAGTCTGGCCGGTGTCGCCGAGGAAGACGTGCGCGCGATCGCCGTCTACGTTGCCTCGCAGATGTCCACGCGAAGCCCGGTGGCGCCACGGACGGCAGGTCCCGAGCGCGCCATGCCCACCGAAGGCGCGCAGATCTTCGCCGGCGCCTGCGCGAGCTGTCACGAAGCGCCCGCCGCGAACCCGTCGAGCGCGCCGGTGCCGCTCGGGTTGACGACGTCGCTCAATGCACCCGATCCACGTAACACGATCCATGTCGTGCTGGACGGCCTGTGGCCCGACCCGGGCGAAAGCGGCGCGTCGATGCCCGGATTCGCGGCCGGACTCACCGACAAACAG
>VBCL01000275.1:0-3988 GCA_005888865.1 Betaproteobacteria bacterium
AGTGGACAAGCGCCGAGTCACTGCAGGCCGCGCCGAATCTCCGGCTCCAAAAAATGCGTCGCCCCGAACTTCTGGCTGAGCCGTTCCGCAGTCTCCGCGCTCGTGTCGATCGTGACCATGTGCGGATCGGACGATTGGAGGACTGATACGCCGGGTTCCGACGCCGCGGCTTCCAGCGCGGTGGGCGTCGCTCCGTCCACACGCGCTTCACGACGGGTGGTCATCAGGAATCTCGGCACGGTTTGACACCTCACACGGTGGGCAACCCGCGGCCCTCGAACTTGACGGCCAGACCGAATGGCACGCAGTGCTGCGCCAGTGCATTTCGGGCGGCCGTGGTGCGGGAGATGTCGCGCGGCAGCGCCTTGTAGGTTGCGTCCTTCGACAAGATGACGGCGAGCGCGCCGCAGGCAGCCGGGCTCGCCATCGACGTGCCGTCCATCTCCATGTACGCGCCGGAAGCGCCATTCTTGTCCGGTACGGTCGACACGATGCCGACTCCCGGCGCCGCGCAGGCCAGCGTCGCTCCAAAACAGCTGAATGCGGCGAGAAACAGATTGTTCTGGCCAAGCATCGCCGCGACGTGCGGGCGATTGCCTGCGGAAAACGTCCCCGACGGCGCCCGGCCGATCTGCCCGATCGCCGAAACGGCGGAGCACTCGGGATAGGCACCCGGGAAATCGATCGGACCGGCTTCGTTGCCGGCGGAGCAGATGCAGAGCGTGCCCCGCTCGGCAGCGTCGCGGATGCAGTCCTCTTCCGCTTCGGACGGAGGGCCGCCGCCGAGGCTCATGTTGATGAGATCGCACTTATTGTCGCGCGACAGCGCGTCGATCGCGTTGACGATGTCGGCTTGGCTCGGCCCGTCGCCTGGGCGTTCGCCCTTGAACACGCGCGCATGGAATAGATCGCAGTCGGGCGCCATGCCTGCGTAATCGCCGGCTTTTTTCGGTCGGGCACCGACGATTCCCGACGTATGGGTCCCGTGTTCCGCAACATCGGTCGCCTGGCTGCCAGGCAGCGTATGGCCGTCCACGTACACGCCGACCAGCTTCACGTGGCTCAAGTTGGGATGTGGCCCGCAGCCGGTATCGATGACACCCACCTTCAGACCTGCGCCGCGTCCCGGAGCGTTGACGTCGACGCCCATGACCGAATGCCACCACGCGCCGCCACCGTTGGGAGCCTTGGCGATGGGAAGGCAATCGAGCGTGCTACCGGACGGCGGGGCTTCGGCCAGCATGATCCAGAAGCCCGAGTAGGGAATCGGTTCGACGAAGGACAAGGTGCTCCCCAGCGGCAAGCCGATCTTCGCGCGCCCCTGCTTGTCGGTGGTGGCGGTCGTGACGCCGATATGACCGCTCGGGTCGCGAATGTAGAACATGACCTCGATGCCGGAGAGTGGATGACCGCCTCCCTTGATCGTGACCTTGTACGTGGAAGCAGCGCCTCCCAGGGCGACGCCATTCATCGGCGACGCCGCCGCGAGCTCGATGGGTGTGCGGCGATGCAGCGTGCGCCGGACGAGGGGCTCGAGAATCGCGTCGGCCGGCAGGCGTGTCCGCAGGTGCGCAACCTGAGCGGCATCCGCGTCGAAGACGACGACGCGCCGCGCGGTTTCGTCCGCCGGATCCCTGTCCGAAACCACTCGGGAATTGCCGCCGAGTCGCGCCAGCGTCATTGCCACCGCTGCGCGAGACGCTGTCTTTGCCTCAGTCGTGAATTTGCCGGCGCGACGGTTGACGAGTACGTATTGCGTCATGATGATCTCCTGCGGACCGAATGGCCCATTTGTCTTCGGTGATGTCTCTCGGTCCCGTTCCTCGCGGATCGAGTGCGACGATCCTAGTCATTCCCGCCGCCGAGGTCGCAGGGAGCATTCCACACAAAAAATGCGCAATCTTCTGCGGTCGGTGGCGGTGCTCGCATTGGACGGTGTCGGACCCGGTTGTATGTTGATCTCTAGCGACTCTGAATCCGCACGTACGATGCCAGCGCGCCGTCGACCTCCTTGCCGATCAGCGCGGTAATGTCGACGATGCCGAGGCGAACCGCGGCGGGCGCGGGTCGGCGCCGGCGCTTGCAAAAGAGCACGTGATAAGCCACGGGCAGCGTCGCATCCGCCGCCAATGCCCGCGGCAGCGCCAGCACCGCTTGCGTTCCGCGCGCCTTCGCATGGCGATGCTGAATCGTGAAGGACAGCATGGTCGTCGGCTCGAGCTTGAGCTCGCGTGCTTTGGCGTGAAGCGCGCGCCGGATCGCGGGAGCGGGCTTCCTGGACGTCCTCTGCGGCACCGGCTGGGTCTGCGCCAGCTCGACGCCCTGCCGGAACAGAGCGCGACGGCGGTCGTGACGCTTGCTCTGCTCGGCGCGAATCGCGGTTGCACTCTGCAGTTGCACCTTCGGAGTGGCCGCGCCGGTCCATACCGGCGCGAGCGACGGATCGCCGTAGAGATTGAACTGCGCCAGGGTCTTGAGCTCGGACGGATCAAGCGGCGAGGCGGTGCGCACGAATGTCTGACGCGCCTCGAGAAAGGCGCGTCCGAGCGACGCGCCGCGGCGGACGTTTTCCAGGAAGAACTGGCACAGGAGATCAGCCATCCCGTTACGCTCGAAATCGCCGTAGGCGATCGTCGTGCTTCCGACGAAGCCATAGCTGCCGTTGTCGAGATAGACCTCGCAGATGCTCAATCGCGGCCGCGAGGGCGAAAGGCTCTTCAACTGACCGCCATAACAGCATTCGGCGGCGGCGACCGTGCCCGAAGCGATCTTTCCGTCGATGTAGGATGATCGCAGCGCGATCGGATACACGTCGTTGTCCGCCGCCGACTGGCCCCAGAATTCGGACGCATGGGCCGCGCCATGGCAATTGATGAGATGGACGCGCCGCTCGAGGAGCGTCTTCGACCAGAGCGACGAGTGCGGCGGCACCGTCACCACACCTTTCGAATCGCCGAAGATGTTCCGAGCCGACTGTTGGGTCGATCGTTTCCAGACCTGCGCCGTCAGGGCGAGATAGCTTGCGTAGTCTTCCGGCCCGAGCGGCTTCGCCGCCGCAGCAATCTTCAGCAGGCGCAGCAGATAAGAGGGCTCGGATGCGCCGGCGATATCGGGCAGCCGCCCGACGACTCGGGTAGGGCCGACAAAGGCCTTGATCTCCCGGCTGTAGACCGCCTCGCACGCGTAGGGAAGATCGCCCGGTGCATCGTGATCGGTATCCTCGTCGTCGCTCTTGGTCACGTAGACGGGATTGCGCAGATCCTGATGCGGGATGACGTCGACCGACCCCAGCAGCAGGATGTAGTCCGGCGCCAGCGCACGATAGACGGCATCGACCGCCTTCTTGTTCTGTTGCGGGCTGGCGACCTTGGTGACCGCGCTTCCCGAAAAGGCACGCATGGTGCGCGGATCATCGATGCCGATCAGCCGGGTTGAGATTGCGCGCGCACGATCGGCGGCGATCAATCTCGTGATTCCGGCCCGAATCGCGCGCACGCCGGACGGGCCGTACTTCGACCGAAGTGCGCTGAAGTTGGTCAGAACGACCTTATCGACCTTCAACCGGCGCTCCTTACCCCGCACCCATCGGCGTGCGCGGGAAACAGGACTAGCGTTGCGAGCGGGAGGCCGATTGCCAGTCGCGTATCGCCCCCGATGCAACCGGCGAGCGGTAGTAGACAACATTCACCCTGGCAATGCAATAGGGCGTGCCATTCACGGCGGGTGGCGGCCAGCGAGGCGCCCAATTCTCCTGCGAAAGGCTACTGCGATACCCTTGATGGGCCGGGTCGATCGGTCTCATTCCCCAAAGGGGCAGGATGAGTGCTTGTCATGGACAGCGTGCCTCCATCCCGATGGCCCGTTCTTGCTGGACGTGAAGGTCCCGACGCAAGAAAATGGGTTTCCGATGAATGGAGAAATGCGATGGCTGCACGCAAGCTCACCCGCGAAGACCTGGCCGAGGCGGCCGAGAAATACAAGAACTGGG
>VBCL01000275.1:4004-10094 GCA_005888865.1 Betaproteobacteria bacterium
GGGCGCGGAGGACGAGATCGGCACGCTCAACCACGTGTCGCCCGAGGATATCGTCGCGGCCGCGCGACTCGTGCGCAAGGGCAAGGTCATTTCGCTCGCGCTCAATTTCGACCAGCACGGTCCGCAGGGCGCCAAGAGCAAGTATCCGTCGCTGGGCCGCGTCAATCCCGTGCATACCATGCTGCGCACCGGAACCGATGCCTACTCGGGCGTGCTCGATCATCGCGGCATCCGCGCCGCCGACGACATGGTGGTGATGCCGCTGCAGTGCGGCACGCAATGGGACGGCCTCGGTCACGTCTTCTACGAGAACTTCATGTGGAACGGCTACGACTGCCGCCAAGTGACCTCGGCCGGCGCGCAGAAGTGCGGGATCGAGAAGACCAAGGCGAAGATGGTCGGCCGCGGCGTTTTTCTCGACGTGCCGCGCGCGCTTGGACTGGACGTGCTCGAGGATGGCTACGGCATCACCTGCGCCGATCTCGACCGCACCGCGGAAAAGCAGGGCGTGGCCGTGAAGCGCGGCGATTTCGTCGTCGTCCGCACGGGACAGATGGAGACGAAGCTCGATGCCGGGAGCTGGGATGGCTATCCCGGTGGCGACGCGCCGGGTTTCGCGTTCGAGACGCTGGAATGGATCAAGCGCACGCAGCTCGCCGCGCTCGCCAGCGACACCTGGGGCTGCGAGGTGCGTCCCAACGAGACCGAACCCGGCATCAACCAGCCCTGGCACTGGATCACGATCCCGATCATGGGCATGACGATGGGTGAGATCTTCTACGTCAAGGAGCTGGCCGAGGACTGCGCCGCCGACGGTACGTACGAATTCCTGTTCGTCGCACCGTCGCTTCCGATCACCGGCGCGGTGGGCTCGCCGACCAATCCGCTGGCGATCAAATAAGGATTGTCATGGCCAGGATGACCGGTGCTCAGGTCCTCGCCGAGATGCTGCACGGCTACGGTGTGTCGCATGTGTTCATGGTGCCCGCGGTGCTGCGCCGGACGTTTGCCGAGATGGAGCACCGCACGAAGATCCAGCGGATTCATACCCACGGCGAGAAGGCGGCGGCTTACATGGCCGACGGTTACGCGCGGGCGTCCGGTCGGCCGGGCGTGTGCATGGCACAGGTCGTCGGCGCGCTCAATCTCGCCGCGGGCTTGCGCGACGCTTGGCTCGCACATTCGCCGGTAATCGCGTTCACCGGCGGACGCGATCCGAGGACGAAGTTCCGCAAGGTCTATCAGGAAGTCGACGACGTCCCCGCCTTCGAGCCCGTGACCAAGTGGAACGCGACCGTCGACGCGGTGGAGCGGATCCCCGACATGCTGCGGCAGGCGTTTCGCGCGGCGGTCACCGGCGCGCCCGGGCCGGTGCACTTGCAGTTTCGCGGCAACGAGGGCCAGATCGACCTGGAAGAGGCGGAGATGGAGCCTCTGTGCGAGCGGCGATTTGCTGCAGTGCCACCGTTTCGTCCCGAGCCGGATGCCGCGAGCATGCGCGCGGCGCTCTCGCTCCTCGAGGGCGCGCAGAAGCCCGTCATCGTTGCCGGTGGAGGCGTGCGTGCGTCGGGTGCGGCGCAGGAGCTCGTCGCGCTCGCCGAGAAGCTCCAGATTCCGGTGGCCACATCGTTGAACGGCAAGGATTCGATCCCAGGCTCGCATCCGCTCTCGGTCGGCGTGGTCGGAACCTACTCCCGCGAAAGTGCGAATCGCGTCGTCGCCGCGGCGGATCTCGTTTTGTTCGTCGGGACCGAGGCGGGCGGAATGACCACGCACGTCTGGACGGTGCCGCGGGTCGGCGTCGCGGCGATCCAGATCGATATCGATCCCGAAGCTCTCGGACGCAACTATCCGCTCGCGGCGGCAGTCCACGGCGATGCGAAAGTCGCGCTCGCTTACATGCTCGACGAGGCCGATGCCGCCAGCGCCGGGCGACGAGAAGCCTGGCTCGCGACGGTGCGCGGTCTGTGCGAGGAATACGCCGCGAAGTATCGTGAGTTGCTCGCTTCCGACGCGGTGCCGATCCGCCCCGAGCGTCTCTGCGGCGAGCTCACACGCCATACGCCCGACGACGCGATCGTCGTGGTCGACACCGGCCACGCCGGGATGTGGATGGGCGGCATGTACGATGTGAAAAGCGCGGGCCAGGATTACCTGCGCAGCGCGGGACACTTGGGCTGGGCTTTCCCGGCGGGCCTCGGGGCGAAGTGCGCATGTCCCGACCGACCCGTCATCACCTTCACCGGCGATGCGGGCCTTTGGTATCACATCGCGGAGATCGAGACGGCGGTGCGATGGCGCATCAATGCCGTGACGGTGGTCAACAACAATGCGAGCGGCAACCAGTCGAAGCGCGGTTTCGACCGCGCCTACGGCGGCAAGCAGACCGAGCAGGCGCGCGAATTGTGGACGTTCAGGCCGATGGACTTCGCACGGATCGCCGAGGACATGGGTGCGCTCGGGCTCCGCGTCGAGAAGGCTGCTGATTTCGCGCCGGCGCTTGCGCATGCGCTCGACGCCAAACGGCCGGCCGTGATCGACGTGGTGACCGACATCGAGGCGCTGGCGCCGCTCGCCGTAGGCTAGCGCGAGGCCCACGGGCGCTGACGGCCGACGTTCCGCAAAAGGAGGAAGGCATGAGAACACGACTCCAGGCAGTGCTCGCCGCGACGTGTCTCGCGCTGGCACCGTTCTCGCAGGCTGTCGCGCAGAGCTACCCCTCGAAGCCCATCCATATCATCGTCGCATGGCCTGTTGACGTGGTCGCGCGCTTGGCGGCGGACAAGCTGCCGGAGATTCTCGGCCAGCCGGTGGTCGTCGAGAACCGTCCGAGCTCGACCGGGAATTTAGGCACGCAGGTCGTGGCCAAGGCTGCGCCCGACGGCTACACCATCCTCGCGACCTCGAGTGCGTTCGCGGTCAACGTCTCGCTTTCGCCGAACGCGGGTTACGACGCCGAGCGCGACTTCGCGCCCATCATCCAGGCGGCGACGCAGCCGAACGTGATCGTCGTCAATGCCGAGTTCCCCGCGAAAAGCTTAAGCGAGTTGCTGGAGATCGCGAAGACCCGAAAGCTCGCCTACGCGTCTCCGGGGGCCGGCACGACGCCTCATCTCACGGGCGAGCATCTGTTCAAGGCGATCGCGAAGCTCGATGTCGTGCACGTTCCCTACAAGGGCGCCGGACCGGCCGCGGCGGCAGTCGTGGCGGGCGAGCCGCCGATCGGCTCGCTCGCGGTCACGGCACCTCTGCCATTCGTCCGCGCCGGACGGCTACGCGCGCTCGCGATCTCGAGCGCGACGCGTCATCGCCTGCTGCCGGACGTGCCGACGTTCAAGGAGCTGGGCTACCCGGAGATCGAGGAGTACACGTGGGTGGCGTTTTTCGCGCCCGCCGGAACGCCACCGGAAATCGTCCAGAAATTGAACGATGCGATGAATCGCGTCCTGCACATGAGCGATGTCCACGAGCGCCTCGAGGCGCTTACGTTCGAACCCATCGGTGGCTCGCCTCAGCAGTTTGCGGACTACGTTCGCTCGGAGGTGGCGAAATGGGCGATCGTGGTCAGGCAGACCGGCGCCAAGCTGGAATGACTTTCGGTTTCTCGCGCCCATCGATGGCTGTACGGCATAGGGAGACGCAGCCGACTCGGCCGGCAACAGGACGAGAGAAAGCGGACTATCCGGAATAAGCATCGCGCTGCACACGCGTGCAGATTTCTTGTCGGGAGCGTTCGCTGCCGATCCTAGAGAGGGGGCGCGTCGTGTCCAAGACCGGCCGACGCCGGACGCGCTTGTAAAAATTGCAAGGAGCTCCCCTCATGATCACCTCGTCTCCCTTCGGGCACGGCACACGCCCGCTCGCGGCGCTCGCAACCGGTGCATCCGAAACGAGAAGCGCAAGGAAGAACCTCCGCCGACGTGCGGCTGCCGCCTCGCTGTTCGGCGCACTTGTCTGCGCGACCGGCGTTGCCTTCGCCGCCGGTTTTGTCGAGACCGATCTCGTCGCCAACAAGAAACCACTGATCGACGCCAATGGCATCGTCCACAGTGCTGTCAATGTCGATGCAAACCTCCAGAATCCATGGGGTGTCGGCGAATCGTCAGGCTCACCCTTCTGGGTGTCGAATAATGCTACAGGGACTTCGACGCTGTACAACACCGCAGGAACGCCGCAGCCGTTGGTCGTTTTCATTCCTGGGCCGGCGCCAGCCGATCCCATGGGAAACGACGGCACGCCAACCGGGCTCGTCTTCAATATCGCGCTCAGCGCGGGTGCCTTCATGATTTCGGGTGTTAACAGCGCAGGCGTGCCGACCACCGCTCCATCTGTCTTTCTGTTCGATACCGAGGATGGGACGATCCTCGGCTGGAACCCTGGTGTGGCACCATCGGCCGCTGGATTCACCGGACCGAACAACGTAAGTACACACGCGATCATCGCTGTCCCCGCAGGCGGCGCCATCTACAAAGGGCTGGCCATGGCCACGGTTGGCGTAGCGCCAAACCAAACTCCCCTTCTCTACGCGACCAATTTTCATGACGGCACCGTCGAGGTGTACGACGCGTCATTCCACCCGGCGACGCTGCCATCCGGCGCGTTCGTCGATCCGGCCCTGCCGAGCGGCTATGCGCCGTTCAACGTCGTCGTCCTCAACGGCAAGGTCTTCGTTACCTACGCAGTTCAGGACGCGGACGCGGAAGACGATGTCGCCGGCCAAGGCCACGGCATCGTCGATGTTTTCAACCTCGACGGGACGAAGCCTGTTCGCTTCGCGCAGCATGGACAGCTCGATTCACCCTGGGGCGTGGCCGTGGCACCGGCGAGCTTCGGCGCATTCGCCGGCGACATATTGATCGGCAATTTCGGGAACGGCCATATCAATGTGTTCGATCCAAAGACCGGTGAATTCCTCGACAAATTGCGGAATTCACATGGCCAGGCGATCGTCATCGACGGCTTGTGGACCCTCAGGGTCGGCAATGGCGGCAACGGCGGAGATTCAGACAAGGTCTACTTCACCGCCGGACCAAACGACGAGAGTGACGGATTGTTCGGCAGCCTCGCGCCAAGCCCGTAACTGGCGAGCATCCCGTCCGGGCGAGGAAGCCAGCAGATTGTCCGGTTGGATCACGCCGGCGACCTGGACGAGAATCGACCAAGTTCTGCAGGAAAACGCCGCGGGAAGCCGCGGCGTTTTCACATGGCGTGCCCCGACCTTGGACGCAGCCCTGCCACCGGCGCGACCGGCGCGAACTACCGGTGGAAGGCGATGATGCGTCGAGCCAGGAGCATCCCGAGGGGGCTCCGCTCGAAGGAAACGTTGATAGAATCCGGTCGTAGGTTTCGATCCCTGCACGGCTCACCGAATCCAGCCAGAGAGTCAAGTCTAGCCGCATGTTCTTGTCGGAAGCTCGGCAGGAACGTGAGATTGACCGGCCGCTTATGGCTCGAGCCGAAAGCGTGCACTCACACGAAGGAGGAGCGATGTTGCGCAAATGGCTCGGCGTTGCAACGGCGGTTGGCGTCCTGGCGGCGACCCTGTTTTCGCCCGTTGTGCACGCGCAGGCAGAACCGATACGCATCGGCTTTCTCACCGTTCGCACCGGCGCGCTTGCCGCCGGGGGCCGTCAGATGGAAGAAGGGATCCAGCTCTTTCTCAAGGAGCGCAACAACACGATTGCGGGAAGGAAGGTCGAGCTGATCATTGCCGACACGGGCGGCAACCCCGCTGGAGCGAAAACCAAGACGCAGGAGCTCGTCGAACGCAACAAGGTCCACGTGATCATCGGTCCGCTGGCGACGTTCGAAGCCCTGGCCATCGACGATTACATCCGAGATGCGAAGGTTCCGTTGATCACGCCGACGTCCGCGGCCCAGAACGATCTCGCGCAGCAGAAGAAGAATGATTTCGTCCTGCATGCCGTCGGCACTGCCGCGCAACCGATGCACGTGCTGGGCGATTACGCGGCCAAGAAGCTGGGGTTCAAGCGGGTCGCCACGATCGCCGACGATTTCACCTACGGTCACGAGGGCGAGGCCGGCTTCCAGCATGCGTACGAGGACAATGGCGGCAAAGTCGTGCAGAAG
>VBCL01000276.1 GCA_005888865.1 Betaproteobacteria bacterium
AGCCCGCGGTGACGACGATGCGCTCCGGAGACACCTCGACACCGTAGTGCTCGAGGTAGTGGCGGGCAATCGAACACCGCAGCTCGGTGAGTCCCAGCGCAGAGGTGTAGTAGACGCCGCCCCCGGCGATGCCGGCCAGCGCCGCATCGAGGACCGGTTGCGGCGTCGGGAAGTCCGGCTCGCCGATCTCCATGTGAATGACGCTGCGCCCAGCCGCCTCGAGCGCGCGCGCCGCGGTCTGAACCTCCATGACGTGGAAGGGCGCAATGTCACGCATGCGCGCGGCAAGCTCGCTCCTGGCATCCATCGAAAGTCTGAGTGTCGCTTTGGGAAAAGGTAGTATGGTAATCGCATTGGGTCCCCGCGGATTGACGCCATGCTCAGGTCGCGCTCGCTCCTGTTGCTCTTCCTCGCTCTGGCCGTGCCGGCACACGCCGGCGTCTACAAATGCGCGAACGAGAAAGGTGTCGTCTATCAAGACACGGCATGCGCGCCCGGGAAGGAGCTGCGTAACCTCGATACCGACCCCGCGAACTTGTCCGTCGTTCCGGGCACGCCGGTTCCGAAGCGCATCGCGACGTCCGCGCCTGCGGCCAAGGCGCCGCGAGAGCGCGCAAGCACCGCGAAAAAGCGCGACAAGGGCGGCGACCCCGCCGAGCGCAAGTTTCTTCGGACCGGTATGACTGAAACGGAAGTGCTGTACAAGATCGGGAAGCCCGACGTGGAGCTGAGCGGGCGACGCAAGGGCGGCCAGCAGTGGTCGTACATGCCCGTTGCGGGCGATCCGGATACGCTGACCACGGTCACCTTCGCCGGCGGGAAGGTCGACCGGGTCGAGCGCAAGGTCGTGCGCTGATATCACGCAACTGAGCACGCAACTGAGAACCGAGCAGGAAACCGAGGAAAGATGATGCGCGCCGTGGTGCAGCGCGTGCGCGAGGCCCGCGTGATCGTCGATGCGCGGATCGTCGGCTCGATCGGTCCGGGGCTGCTCGTGCTCGCAGGCGTCAGCCCCGCTGACGCGGACGCCGACCGCGACTGGCTCTCGCGCAAGATCGTCACCTTGCGCATCTTCGACGATGATGCCGGCGTGATGAATCGCTCGATCACGGAGGTCGGCGGCGAGATCCTGGCCGTGAGCCAATTCACCCTCTATGCGTCGACCCGCAAGGGAGCGCGGCCCTCGTACAGCGCCGCGGCGGCGCCGGAGGTCGCGGCGCCCGCATTCGCGGCGTTCGTTCGCGCGCTGGAGCGCGATCTAGGCAGAGCGGTCCCGACCGGGGTGTTCGGCGCGCACATGCAGGTCGCGCTCATCAACGACGGCCCGGTGACGATCTGGCTCGACACGGCTGCGCGCGAATGAGCACAGTCCGGCAGGAGCCGGCCCGCGGCAGGTACAACGGAGCTCGCCTCCCACGCGTCCTACACCCGTGGCGTAGGTCCGGTTTCGGGCGGATGAGGCGGAACAATTCTGCGGCGCGGTCGTCGTATGGTAAGCATGCTCGGCGAGACCTTCTACGACAACAGCGTTCTGGCGTGGCTCATCGCAGTGGGCATCGCTGTGGCTACGGCCGTCACCCTCGTGGTGCTCCGGACTCAGGCGGTCCGGTGGCTGACCGGGCGGGTTGCGGGACGGCATCCCCAGCGGGTGGCCTTGGCACTGGCCGCCCTTCAGGGCACGCAACCGTGGTTCCTCGTCATCGTTGCGCTTTTCGTCGGCGCGCAGTTCGTCGCGCTTCCGCCGAAGGCCGACCGCCTGGTCGACCATATCGCCCTGATCGGGACGATCGTCCAGGCTGCCCTCTGGGGCAGCAAGGCGGTCCGTGGCTGGCTCGCCCATCAGGTGGCCACCCGGCGCGAGACCGATGCCGCAGCGGCAACGACCGTCAGTGTGATCGGGTTTTTCGTGCAGCTGGGGTTATGGTCCGTCGTCATGCTCCTGGGGCTCGAGAACCTCGGCTTCAACATCACGGCGCTGCTTGCCGGACTGGGCATCGGCGGCATCGCCGTAGCACTCGCCGCGCAAAGCATCCTGGGCGATGTGTTCGCGTCGATCATGATCGCGCTCGACAAGCCGTTCGCCATCGGCGACTTCATCGTGCTCGACAACATGATGGGCTCCGTCGAATACATCGGGCTGAAGACGACGCGCCTGCGTAGCATTTCAGGCGAGCAGATCATTATTTCGAACGCGGACCTCTTGAAGAGCCGGCTGCGCAACTTCCAGCGCCTTTCCGAACGGCGGGTCCAATTCAGCCTCACCGTGCCGGCCGACACTCCGGCGGCGAAACTCGCGATGGTCCCGGGAATTCTGCGCCAGGCGATCGAGGCGCAGTCCAAGGCGCGCTTCGAACGCGCGCATTTCAAGAGCTTCGATGACAACAAGCTCCTGTTCGAAGCGGCCTATTACGTCAGCGACCGCGACTACAACCGATACATGGACATCCAGCAAGCGATCAATCTCGCAGGCTACGCGCGGCTGCAGAAGGAGGGGATCGCACCGCTGCGCCCGCCGCCCGAAGCGAAATCGAGCGAATCCGCGGAACCGCCCGGAAGATCGCGAACCACGGGGCGCACCCGCGAGCCCGCGACCCGCCAGCACTGAGCCCATTTGTGGCCGGAGCATTCACGGCCGGCAGACGCAAGCGGCGCGTTAGTGCAAGTACGACCGTAACATCCAGGCGGTCTTTTGGCTCCGGCCGCTCGCTGGCGCTCGCTTAACGTTCGCTCCGCTCACGTTAGCCTTCACCGAAAGTTCGCGTGGGGAAGGTCAGCGCAGGGCAATCTTTTGGCTCCGGCCGCTCGCTGGCGCTCGCTTAACATTCGCTTCGCTCACGTTAGCCTGCGCCGAAAAACGGCGTGTGGACAGTTACCGAAGATACGAACGTAGCATCCACGCCGTTTTTTCATGCTGTTCCATCAGCCCGGTCAGAAAATCGTTGGTGCCGGTATCGCCGAGCTTGTCGGCGGTTTCGAGATCCTTGCGCAAACTGCGGACCACCGCTTCGTGATCGGCCAGCAGCGCGGCCAGCATGCCCGGAGCATCGGGGTTCTTGCCCGCGTCTTCCTTCAGGCGCGTCAGCTCCAGGAATTCACTCAATGACCCGGCGGAAATGACGTCCAGGGCGCGCGCCCGCTCCGCAACGTCGTCGACGACTTCGTTCAGCGCCTCGTACTGACCCTCGAAGAATTTGTGCAACTCGCTGAAGTCGGAGCCGACGACATTCCAGTGAAACCGGCGCGTCTTGGTGTACAGCACGAATTCGTCAGCCAGGAGGACGTTGAGGATTCTGCCGAGACTCTCGCGCTCCTTGTCGCCGATGCCAATGTTCGCTTTCATGCCCTCGTCCCTTTCTTGAACGGAACCAGGGCTCACTTTACGGGCGGGCTATCCATAGGTCCAATTGATTGATCGAATCATGTTAATAGACGATGCTAATCGTCCCCGACCGGGAACCTCGACCGCGAACGATCGAGCCTTCCTCCGGATGGGCCGTCAACCTCGGTCGACGCTGTAGCGACCTGGACCGAATGCGAACAGCAGCATCATGCCGCCGAAGATCGACACGTTCTTCATGAAGTTGATCTTCTGTGCCGCCAGCTGCTCCGGCGCAGACGCCCAGAAGTTGTGGAAGATCGGTGTGATGACGATCAGGAAGACGATGAACGCGAGCGCGGCCCAGCGCGCCTTCCAGCCGAACAGTATCGCAAGACCTGCGCCGACCTCGATCAGGATCGCGATCGCCGCGAGCACCTCCGGCATCGGCAAGCCTTTGCTGGCGATATTACCCACGGTGCCCGCGAATCCGACGATTTTCCCGTATCCGGAGAAGACGAACATACCCGCGAGCAGAACGCGCCCAAGCAGCGCCGCCCAGTCCTTTTGTACATCTGCGTGCGTCTCGCCGTATGCGGCGACGTGAACGTTTCGGTGGTAGGTATCCATGTTATTCACCTCTTGGTCAGGGTAGGTCGAACAACAGCACTTCGGCGTCGGTTGCGGCGTCGAGGACGGTCTTCATATCCCCATGACCGTACATCCTTGATCTGGTTCCCGGTTCGATTGGATCGCTCTAGCCGTCACCAGCGCAGCGTCGCGCCCAGCAGCATCTGGTTTTTGGGCGCGCTGCGATTGAGCCCGCGCTGATAGCCGATATCGAGATCCCAGGGCGCCAACGTGACGATCGCGCCGATCAGGGCCACGGCGGGCCATTGCGTCGAGGCGCGCAGTGGGTTCTGGTCGGCGGCGAGGTCCAGTCCTAGCTTGAGCCCATCCCGAACGGTCCAGATCGCGTCGGCCGAGACGTGGCCCAACCAGGTTCGTGCGGACGGATCATCGGCGCCGCGGATCGTCCCGACGTTGGCCCAAGCCTCCAGCGGCGTCGACTTGTAGCCGCCTTGAAGGTAGGCACGGGGCGTGCTGCGACCCGCATCCAGGCCGCGCCCGAAATTGCCCGAAGGGAATCCCGTGCCGACCCGTGCGGCGAGGCTCCACGGATCGCGCGCCCAGAACCGCCACTTCACTTCGAGGTTGGTATCGCCCCAACCCGAGTTGCGGCCGGATTCCCCTCCACTGATGAGGTTCACGTTGTACGTCGGACGGATGATCAGATCGATCGGACTGGCGATCCCGTAGCTGAGCTGCGGAGCGAACTGAAAGCTGCCGACCGTCATGCCCTCGGCGTCCGTGCGCGAGTATTGGGTTCCCAGCTGGAGCTCGAAGCGGCCGTCGCCTTGGGTGTTGGTGTCGTCGGTGATGAACGGATGCGCGGCGCTTACAACCTCCGGAACGCCGACGAGCGCGCAGAAGGCGACGGAAGCTGCGCGAAGCGGGCCGCGCATTCCGCGCCCCTAGAGCCGGTATGCGCGCTTGGCGAGACCGTAGGCGAGCTCAGGGGCCAGCTCGAAGGCTTCGTCCTCTTCGACCCGGTGCTCGGCGACGAGCTGCGCCAGGAAGCGACAGTCGATGCGCCGCGCGACGTCGTGCCGCGCGGGAATCGACAGGAATGCGCGCGTGTCGTCGTTGAAGCCGACCGTGTTGTAAAACCCTGCGGTCTCGGTGGCCTGCGCGCGAAACCGCAGCATGCCTTCGGGGCTGTCGTGGAACCACCACGGCGGGCCCAGCCGCAGGATCGGATAATGCCCGGCGAGCGGCGCCAGCTCGCGCGCATAGACCGATTCGTCGAGGGTGAACAGGATCAGCGTCAGCGAGCGCTCGTTGCCGAACCGGTCGAGGAGCGGCTTCAATGCGCGGACGTAGTCGGTGCGGGTCGGGATGTCCGCGCCGTGGTCGCGACCGAACCGCTCGAGAATCACTGGATTGTGATTGCGGAACGACCCCGGGTGGATCTGCATCACCAGAGCGTCGTCGAGGCTCATCCGCGCCATCTCGGTCAACATCTGGCCGCGAAAGACTTCGGCATCACCCGAGCTCGCCGCGCCCGTCAGCACCTTCGCGAACAGCACTTCGCTTTCCCGAGCCGTCAAATCGCAGGTGAGCGCGGTCGGATGTCCGTGATCGGTCGAGGTTGCACCCATCGTCTTGAAGAATGCACGCCGCTGCCGATGCGCTGCGAGGTAGCCTTGCCACGCGGTCGTGTCTTCGCCGGTGATTTCTCCCAGGCGCGTGACGTTGGCGCGGAACCCTTCGAACTCGGGATCGACCACCGGATCCGGACGATACGCAGTCACCACACGACCTTTCCACCCGCTGTCGCGAAGCTTCGCGTGGTGCACCAATGGATCGAGCGGCGACTCGGTGGTCGCAATCACTTCGATATTGAAGCGCTCGAACAGCGCGCGCGGACGGAACGCTGGCAAAGCGAGACATTCGTTGATGCGATCGAACAGGCGATCGCCGAACACCTCGTGAAACGCATGATCGAGCCAGATGCGCGTCGGCGTGCCGCGAAACACGTGATAGTGCGACGCAAAGCTTCGCCAGATCTTGCGCGGGTCCTGCTCGACCCGGCTCCCGTCGCGGCGCGGAATCCCGAGATCCTCGAGTCGTACACCCTGGCTGTAGAGCATCCGGAAGACGTAGTGATCCGGCGTGATGAACAGCGCCGAGGCGTTGCCGAATGGCTCGTTGTCGGCGTACCACCGCGGGTCGGTGTGACCATGCGGGCTCACGATCGGCAGATCCTTCACCGTCGCGTACAGGGCGCGGGCGAGCGCGCGCTGGGCGGGATCGGAGGAGAACAGGCGATCGGGGTGAAGCTCGAGCTTCTTCACGTCATTTCCAGCGAGGTGCGATCCCGCGCGGGATCCGCGTCGGGTCGCAGCGATTGTAGCAGGCAGCCATCGCGGCGACTGCCCGAAACCGAAGGGGCTGGAATCCCGGATGTCTGCGCGCCGCTCCCCGCTACGGCGCGCACGCCGCGTGCCTGCATCGCGTAGCGCACATTGCGACATCGTGTCCGGTCACGACCCCGTCGCCGTCCACGTCGCGGGGGTCGCCCGGATAGACGCTGTAACCCACCGCGGCTCCGATCGCGGCGAGGTCGTCGTGGTCGATCCGGCCGTCGCCGTTCGCATCGCACGGGATGCCCGCCGCGACGAAGGGGACGAAGCGGATGGAGCAGTCGACCGGCGGCTCGTCGGGGGCCGTGACGTCGTCGAACACCGTGACGTCGAGACCCGTGGGGGTGAAGTTGGCCGGGCCGGGGCCAAGCGTCACGATCGCATCGGACGCCACGATCAGGTTCGGGTCCTGATTCTCCAGGATAACGTTGTCGAGCTGGATGTTGAGCGGATGCGTCGCGTCGTAGCCGACGAAGAACTGGTGGCTCGGCGTCAGGCTGTGCGTATTGTGCACGCGCACGTCACGATAGTCGGGATAGGCCGTGCCGACGGCGTTGGGCGTGTAGTACGCCGAGAACAGCAGCGCACCGCCGCCCAAGTTGCGTCGATCGATGTTGCGCATGCAGACGTTGTTGTAGCTCACTCGCTGGACGATCCCGCCGCGCGAGCGGTCGGACTTGATGCGCAGGCCGTTGTCGGCGCCGTCGATGGTGAGATCGTCGACCAGAATGTCGCTGACGCCGGCATTGGTCTCGCTGCCGATCGACATGCCGTGGCCGGTGTAGAAGTGGTTCTTGGCGATGGTCATGAATTGCGCGCTGGGTGTCAGACCGTTGTTGATGACCGTGCCGCCCTTGATCGCCACGTCGTCGTCGTCGACGCTGATATACGACTGGGTGATCGTCCAGTCCGTGCCATTGGGATCGATCGCGTCGGAATTGCGCGACTGCCCCTCCGGCGAGAACACCGAGATGCCCCAGATCGTGACCTGGTTGGCGCGCTGCGCGGCGATGTGGAACTTCGGGCTGTTGCGCAGGTTGATGTTGTAGATGAGCGCGCCGGCGACGTCGGAGAGCTGGATCATCCGGGGGTTGACCTGGCTGAGGCCCTGAATGTCGGCCTGATGCGCCAGCTCCCACCACGTGTAGTTGTTCGGGTTCTTCTCGCTTCCCGTGCCGTCGGTGAAGGTGATCACCGCGTCGCCTCGGCCGTCGATGATCCCGGGGCCGATGAAGCCGATGTTCTTCGCCGGGTGACTGCTCGAGCTACTGAGCGTAATCCAGTTCTTGCAGCCGCTGCTGCTCGTCTGCAACGTGCCGCAGAGACCCTGTCCCGCGTCGTACTCGTTGGCGTTGCGCGAGGCGTAGAGCGTGACGCCGGGATCGATCAAGAGCGTCACGCCGCTCCGCATCACGATCAGACTGGCGAGAAACGACACGTTGTCGCCCTTGGCCGAAAGCTCGACGACCGCTGGCGTGACGAAGTTGCTCGCCGCGGAGACTGCCGAGCATTGCGTGATCGCGTCGTTGATGCGTTTGGTGTCGGGGGGACTCGCCTCGGTCGCGTCATCGAACGCGCGCGGCGGAACGAACGCAGTGGGCGACAACGCCGGCAGGTTGGCGCTGAGCATCAGGCAGTGCGAACTTGGCGTCGTGGGCTGGGTGACGGTGCGCGTGTCCTGCGCGTCGACGGCTGCAGTCAATCCAACCGTCAGCAGAGCGAGCGAGAGAGACGGAAGCGCGATCGAACGGTCTGCGGCGCGAATCATATCCTCCTCCAGTCTTAACCGCCGGCACAC
>VBCL01000277.1:0-7215 GCA_005888865.1 Betaproteobacteria bacterium
GCACCAGTTGCCGAGGCTGTCACGATAACCCGCGACCGGGACAGGCGGGTCGAACACCAGATCGTCACGTCCGACGGGATCGGACACGCGCGTGAAGTGGACGTTGAGATTGAATATCATCGGCGTGGGCTGCGGGCATTCGTAGATCATTTCGAAGCCGACGCGAATTCGCATCATGAATCCCCGGACGACGCTGTCAGACGGCGCTCGCTTGCGGAACCCGACTTCTCGAAGCAAACGCGCACCTCGACCCGGTGCTCCTCGCCATCGTCGGCAAGAGGAACGAACGGTCCTTCCTGCGAGATGCCATCGACCATTATGCTCGCAGCGCCGAGTTCTTCGCCCACTTCCAGCTCGCTCCATCGTACCCTGATGTGATAGTAAGTTTCGTGGTACCGGTAGCGCAGCGAGAACTCGCTCCACTCCAGAGGCAGGCACGGCGCGAAACGAAGCCGATCCACTTCGAGCGTGAGCCCAATCAGCGACTCCACGACAAGCCGGTACATCCAGCCGGCGGACCCGGTATACCAGGTCCAGCCGCCACGGCCCGTGTGGGGCGCGAGCGCATAGACGTCGGCCGCCACCACATAGGGCTCGACCTTGTAGGTTGCGGCGGTCTCGGCCGTTGACGCGTGGTGTATGGGATTGATCATGCGCACGAGCTCCCAGGCCCGCGCACCGTCGCCCAGCGCCGCGAATGCCATCGCGGTCCAGATCGCGGCATGCGTGTACTGACCGCCGTTCTCACGCACCCCTGGCACGTATCCACGGATGTATCCAGGGTCCAGATCGGACGTGTCGAACGGCGGATCGAGAAGCTGGATCAACCCGTGGTCGCGGCGCACGAGACGTGCATCGACCGCGTCCATCGCCATGCGCGATCGTGCGACATCAGCGGCACCTGAAAGCACCGACCAGCTTTGCGCAACCGAATCGATTTGGCATTCGACATTGTCGACGGAACCCAACGGCGAACCGTCATCGAAGTAGGCGCGACGGTACCACGCGCCGTCCCAGGCATTCTGCTCGATCCGTTGGTGCAGCTGTGCGGCTTCCGTCTCGCAACGCTCCGCGAACGGAAGATCGTCACGCAGCCGCGCCACCTTGGCGAATTCGCCGAGGACGTGACAGAGGAAGAAAGCGAGCCACACGCTTTCGCCCTTGCCATGCTTGCCGACGAGATTCATGCCGTCGTTCCAGTCGCCGCTGCCGATGAGCGGCAATCCATGCGCGCCGAATCTCAGGCCGTGGAGAATCGCCCGCACGCAATGCTGGTAGACGCTCGCCCTTTCGTCGGACACGTGCGGCAAATCGTAGTACGAGTCGTCCTCGGGTTTGACCGTGCGGCCTTCGAGAAAGGGCGCGGTTTCATCGAGAATCGACGCGTCGCCGGTGGTCAGGACGTACCGGCACGTGGCCAGTGGCAACCAGAGATAATCGTCCGAGCAGTGCGTCCGTACTCCACGCCCCGACGGCGGATGCCACCAATGCTGGACGTCACCTTCGATGAATTGGCGGCTCGCACAGAGCGCGATTTGCGCGCGCATGAGCGCCGGTTCAGCGTGGACGAAGGCCATCACGTCCTGCAACTGGTCGCGGAAACCGTAAGCTCCGCCGGATTGGTAGTAACCGCTGCGCGCCCACAGGCGGCAGGCCAGCGTTTGATACACGAGCCAGCCGTTGGTCAGCACGTTGAGCGCCGCATCGGGCGTTTCCACCTGCACGGCAGTCAGTGTGTGTCGCCAGTGCCGGACCACCGCGTCGAGTGCCTCACCTGCGGCGCTCGATCCCCGGCAACGCTGCGCCAACTCCCTCGCCGCATCGAAATTGCTTCCCGCACCGAGCCGGAAAACGATCTCGTGCTCCTGCCCTTCCGCCAGGTCGAAAGCCACCTGGATTGCTGCGCAAGGATCGAGCGCCGCGCCAACCTTGCCGGAAAGACGCGTACGGTGCATGGCGGCCGGATCGCGCAACGTTCCATTGCGACCGATAAATTCGCTGCGGTCTCCGCTCACCGTTCGAGTCGGTCCGTCGACATCGAGGAACCCGACCCACTTCGGGAATTCACTGTTGTACGGGTTTCGAGCATACAAGGCACCGTTCACGCCATCGATCTCGGTCGTCGCGTGCATCGCCCATTTCGCTCGCAGATCGCCCAATACCCATTCGACATAGCCCGTGGCGGATAGCCGTCGGGCGCGGCCGGAATGATTGCTCAGTTTCAACGAGAAGAATTTGACCGTTGCATCGAGCGCTACGAAGACCGTAAGCTCGGAGCGGATTCCGTCCTCCGTGTGCTCGAAAACGCTGTAGCCGAAGCCGTGTCGGGCCACGTAACGCCCAGCGCCTGGAGAGGGAGAGGACGTGGGCGACCAGAAGTGCCCGGTTTCCTCGTCGCGAAGGTACAGGGCTTCCCCGCTCGATTCGCTTACCGAATCGTTGCGCCATGGCGTGAGGCGAAAGAGCTGGGCGTTCTCGCTCCACGTATAGCCAAGGCCGCTTTCCGACACGACCGAACCGAAGCGAGGGTTCGCGAGCACATTCACCCAGGGAGCCGGTGTCGCGTCGCCCGCGGCGGGCGCGATGACGTATTCGCAACCGTCAGGCGAAAAGCCTCCGAGGCCGTTGAAGAGGATCAGATCATCCCGGCTCGACTCGATCGCGGCGGAAGCTTGCGGGCGATGCGTTCGGGTCGGCACCAATCGGGGAATTCGCACAGCGGGAGAGGCGCGACGGTTGATCTGGTCCGCGAGCGTGCCGCGGTCGTCGGCGATAATCGCGCGGGCGACCGACTGGAAGAGAACGCGGTCCTCATCGGCTATCTGCTCGGCATGCCGAACGAAGATGCCCCCGGGTCGATCGACGACATGGGCCTCGATGCCGGCAGCGATCAGCCCGATGATCTGTTCCTGGAGCCGCTGCCGGTAGCCGTCGCGACCCTCGTTCCAGATCACCAGGTCCACGGCCAGTCCCTTGAGGCGCCAGTACGCATGCGCCTGCACGAGCTGGCGCACCAGTTCGATATTGGCGGCGTCGGCAATCTGCAGCAACACGATCGGCAGGTCTCCGGAGATCGCGTAGCCCCAGAGGCCGGATTGCCCGCGACGGTTTCGGACCAGGATGCTCGCGTCGGCCCGCAACGATGCGTTGGCGTAAATCACCGAGCCTGCGAGTCGGGCGTAGAGTTGCGAATCGGCCTCGGCGGCGTTGAGCTGCCTGAGCACGACCTGGCTGTGCGTCCATGTCAGCTCGAACACGCGATCCGCGAGACGGTGATCCTGGTACTTCTCGACGAGATGCAACACGGCATCGCGCGTTTCGCCGGTGCCTGAAACCATGTCGATCGTCACCGTAGCCCCGGCGTCGATCGTTATTCGATGGCGGATCGCCGCGATCGGATCCAGCACGGGGCCCTCGGTGTCCGACAGCGCCCCTGGATCGGTCATTGCGAGCGGCGCGGCGACCGAACCGCCACGGCCGATGAAACGCATACGGTCGGTCTCGAACGAGATCTCAGGGGCATTGGCTCCATGCACGCTCATCAGATGAAACATCCACGGCGCCTGCTCTTCGATGGAGCGTGTACGACGCGTGCAAAGAATCGCCTGTCGTTCCCGGATGATCTCGGTCTGCACGAAAAGATTGCTGAACGCCGGATGGAGGGCGTCCGCGGCTGCCGGCGCGAGAACCACCTCGGCGTAGCTGGTGACGTCGATCGGCCGAGGACTGCGGGAGCGGTTCGTGATGTGGACACGCCGGACCTCGATATCGTCTTCGGGCGACACGACGATCTCGGTATGCGTCTCGAAATCGAAATCCCGGCGCCGAAATTCCGCCCGCCCCTCCGAGAAGATCGCTTCATAGTGTTCGGCTTGCTTGAGCGTGGGCTGGTGCGCGGTTGACCAGAACTCGCCGCTCGCCTCGTCCCGTAGATAGCAAAAGGTGCCCCAGTTGTCGGATGTGCTGTCCTCGCGCCACCGGGTCACGGCCAGATCTTTCCACCGACTGCTCCCGCCTCCGGCATTGGTGACCATCACGTGGTAGCGGCCGTTCGACAGCAGCTGCACCTCCGGGACGGCCGTGTTCGGGTTGGTGAGCACGCGCACCGGTAACTCGGGGCCGCCTACGGACTCGCGGCGATCGGAAAGATCGGTTGCTTGCGAATGAGAAGGTGTGGGTCTTGGAACGCGCTCCTGGAGAAGAAGCAACGTCGCCTGGAAGAGCGGCTCGGACTCGAAGCGCTTCTGCATCGGTCGCGCCAACAACACGTAGGCGAAGGAGAGCAGGCTCATCGCCTGGTGGTGCGCCATGAACGATCGGACCACTGCACTCGACTGCCCGCGACGTTGCCGTGACGACGTGTAGTCGATGGCCTCGAACAGGCCGAGTCTTCCGGCCAGTCCACCGGCGGCGAGGCGCTGCAAGTTGAGGCACCGACGCGTACGGCGCCACGACCAAGTCCTCCCCGAGCCCGCGTTTCAAGCCCAATCCCGGCACGCCGAAAGCGCGATACTGATAATTGAGATGGATATCGACGGTGTTGTAGCCGCTCTCCGACATTCCCCAGGGGACGCCACGTTGCCTGCCATACTCGATCTGTCGCTCGACCACGGCCAGGTACGTCCGATCGAGCAAGGTGTTTTCGTAAGTCGGCATCACCAGCAGCGGCATGAGGTACTCGAACATCGAGCCGCTCCACGACAGCAGCACCGACTCTCCGCCGACGGTTGTGAGCAGCCGCCCGAGCGCAAACCAGCTTTCCTGCGGCAGCGCCCCCTGTGCGATCGCGACGAAGTTGCAAAGTCGCGCTTCGGATGCCAGCAGATCGTAGTGGCTCGAGTCGCAGCGGTGCTCCCCGACGTTGTACCCGATCACCAATTGTCGGCGCACTTTGTCGAACAGGAAGTCATAGTCCATCGCGGCAAGAGCGCTGGCCTGCCCCACGAGTGCTTCGATGGCGACGATTCTTGTTCTTGCCCGCTCGGCGCCTTGCGTGACGAGAAGGCGCAGCGTATCGGGCAAGCGACGCTCGTCCATGGTCGGGCCGTCTTTGCGCACGCGTTCGATCGTCGGCGACCAGGCCGCGTTCAGCGCCGCGAGGTTCCGGAGCGTTGGAATATCGGTGTCGCCCGGCAAGTCGAGACCGGTTCGCGACTCGGCTGACAGATCGAGCCACGGTGCTAGAAGAACCAGTTCATCGCGCAGCTCCGCGCATTGCCTCGCGAGCGCCTGGGCCCAGAAGCCGGCTTCGCTCTCGGTGTCGGCAGGACGATTGGCGCTATCGGCCGCCAATAGCGCGGCCGCATCGTTGGCGAGCGCCGCCAGTCGCTTCACGTGGGCCCACGCGTCGGCCAGCGTGACCGGCTTGGCATCGGCCGCCGATTCCAGCGCGGTTTCGAACTGCTCCAGTTGCGGAACGGTCTCCGGAGCAGCCGTGCCGACCGCACCGACCAGAATCGAGAATGTGTCGCTCACGCCCTCGAGCCACCGTCGGTTGAGGATGGGCGCGTCGATCAGCGCCGTGAGCCCGGGCCGTAAGGTCAGCAGATGACCCGCGAGGTTGCCACTGTCCACCGTCGAGACATAGCGAGGAGCGAGCGGCAGTCGCGTCTCGGTGTCGTACCAGTTATAGAAGTGCCCGCGATACCGCTCCAACGTTTCCATGGTGCGCAGCGCATGGGTCGTGCGCACGACGAGTTGTCCAGTCGAGAGATACCCGAAGTCATGCGCCGTCAGGTTGGCAAGCAGCGCCAGTCCCATGTTGGTCGGCGACGTCCGGTGCGCGACCTTGGCTGCCGGATGTTCCTGCACGTTGTCGGGTGGCAGCCACCCGTCGTCCGGGCCGACGTGGGTCTCGAAATACGCCCACGTTTTTCGCGCCAGCTTGCGCAGGAAATGGGTCTGGTCGAGCGTCAGCCGCGCACTCCGCCGAGGCAGCGGACGACTCACCCACCAGGCAATCGCGGGCGATGCTCCCCACAGCAACAAGATCGGTCCGGCTATCGCCAGCCCGCCGGGGTTGACGAGCGAGACGCCGATGCAAGCCGCCACGGCGATGGCCGGGGCGACCGCCATCGAGCGATAGGATGCGACGAGATCCGTGCGATCGCCATGCTCCAACGCGCGATCGACGTCACTCGACGTGCTCCATTCCAGCAGGCGCCGATGGGTGATCAGCATCCGCCCGATGGTGCGCACGATCGCATCGAGGCAGAAGAAAGCCTCAAAGGGCAGAAAGGAGAGCGCGAGCAGCGCCTGCAGCAGGTGCCGCCGAGCGGCGAGGCCGACGGCAGCCAGATGCTGGGCGAACGGCACCTCGGCCGGCTGGTCGGTCAGGTCGGAGAGCGACGCGATGACGAACGGTACCAGAAGGATTGCGGCGACGAGCGCGGTCCAGAACCATGCAGGCGCCAGCGCGGTCCACCCCAGCAGCAGCAGCAAGATAAGTGCGGCAGGGACCAGGCTCCGTCGAAGATTGTCGAACAGCTTCCATTGCGAGAGGATCGAAAGCGGGTTAGGTTCGCGGTGCCCATCGGGCGTCGTCACGCGCCGGCGCAGCCATCCCACGAGCTGCCAATCACCGCGGATCCAGCGACGCCGGCGGGCCACGTCGGCGCTGTAGCGCGCAGGAAACTCTTCATACAGCTCGGCGTCGCTCAGAAGTCCGGCGCGGGCATAGCATCCTTCCAGAAGATCGTGGCTCAGGATGCGGTTTGGCGGGAAACGGCCCTTGAGTGCACGCTCGACTGCATCGACGTCGTAAATGCCCTTACCGATGAAGGAGCCCTCGTCGAACACGTCTTGATACACGTCCGAGACCGTGCGCGTGTACGGATCGATGCCCGGCTCGCCTCCGTACAGACGCGCGTACCGCGACCGGTTGGTGCCGGGCAGGCTCACCGATACACGCGGCTGGAGGATGCCATGACCTGACGTCACCACTTCCCTGCTCGTATCCTTGCCCGGTTCATCGAAGCGAGGGGTATTCAACGGGTGCGCCATGGCACCGACAAGCTGGCGCGCGGCGTCGCGCGGCAGTTGGGTGTCTGTGTCCAGTGTAATGACGTATTTCACCTTCGAGAGGATCGCTGTGGCGCCGACGATGAGAGAAAAACCGTGCCGATGACTGCCGCGCAGGAGCGAGTTCAAGTCGTCGAGCTTGCCTCGCTTGCGTTCATGCCCCATCCAGATCCGCGCCTGCGCATTCCAGCGTCG
>VBCL01000277.1:7241-10198 GCA_005888865.1 Betaproteobacteria bacterium
GCGGAACGGTCGCCGTCGTTCGCATTCCCGCCTTCCGTTCCTGACGGCTCCTCGCTCCCGTACGCTCGGTTCAGCTCATTGATCCGCGCCTCGGCCAGTCTGAGCAGCGGTTCGTCCTCGGGAAGCGATTCCTCAGGGGCATCCGGAAAATCCGTCAGCAGGCCGAAATGCAGATGCGGATCACGATTCGCGAGGAACCGGACTTCGAGCGCGTCGACCAGATCCTCGACGTTGCGAGCGCTGGTGAGCATGGTCGGCACCACCACCAGGGTGCGCGCCTCCGCCGCAATGCCGGCGGAGAAATCCATTCGCGGCAGCGAGTGCGGCGTCACCAGCAACGTCGCCAACAAGTTCACCAGCGTCACCGCCAGTTGACTGGTTGCCAGCAGGGAAAGCGCGACGACCAATGCCAGGATCTCCCTATTTACTCCGGCGGCCTGGGCATTTGCCACGAGGCCCGCGGTGACCACCCCCACGATGAGGACGATGGCGCCGAGATAGACAGGCAGTGGGAACCGTTTTCCGATTCTTCGCCAAGTCCCGACTATGGAAACCTTGACCGCAGCGGAACGTTCCAGCTCGGGAAGCCCCTTGTCGAGCAGATAGAAGCCGACATGCGCCGTCCGATGATCGCGCCCTTTGCGGGCAACGCCAGCTCGAGCCAATTCGATCGCCTTGTCGGCCACCTCCGCTTCTTCGAGGCGAGCCTCCTTGGCGACGCGCTCGACGACGTGTCGATAACGGTCTCGAGTCGCAAATTCCATCGCGCCATAAGCGTCTTGCGGGTCCAGGCGCAGTATCTTCTCGACAACGCTCACGGATTCGACGAATTCGCGCCAGTCGATCGCGCTTAGGGCACGGAGACTGCCGATGCTGTTGCTGATCGAAACCTGGTCCGACGCTTGTTGCTGGTTCTCCAGTTGCACCAACTGTTCGATCGTCAGATGCGATTCCGCAAGCCACTGCTCGATCCATGTCAACGCGAGCGCCAAGGCCGCACTTTGGCCCTGCAACCGACGGGTGAGCTCCGCCACGAACGCACTTGCCATCGGCGGCGTCGATCGCGCCATGTCGGCAATGACGAGGATCAGGCTCTTCGGATCGCGCTCCGCGGTCTCCATCATCCGGTCGGCCCAGGCGTTGGCCAGATCGCGCTCGGACCTGCCGGCAGCGATCCGCACGCCGACGCGGCGAAGATTCTCGATCAAGGCGAGCCGCAGCATGATCGGGATGGCCCAGAGCTCGCCAAGCTTCAACGTGGTCACCGATTGGTAGGCGGCCATGAAGCGGCTCAAGGAGTCGGGGTCGACCCGGCCATCGCCATGCGAGATCGTCTCGAGCGCGATGTCGTATACGCGCGGCTGACCCGCCGACGGACCGAGCCCCAGGCGCGGAAGCTCCCGGATATAGCCACGCGGCAAATGCCTCTTGGCGGTACCAATTTGCTCTTCGATGAGATGGAAGTTGTCGAGCAGCCACTCGCCGGCCGGCGTGATCCGATGGTTCACCGATACCGCGGCGGTCAGCCGCTGGCAGACGCCGGTCAGGACGCTTTCGTTCGCAGCCAAGCGCGGGAGAAGCTGGTCCCGTGTCCGGCGCGCCGTCAGCCGATGCGCCAGCGCGAGGGTCTTGCCGTGCCGCTCCATCTGGTCGGCGCTGAACAATTCGGAGCGTAGCGGCAGCTCGACGACAGGTCGATTGTGCGACAGACCGCTCGTAGGCAAGCGCGCCCTGAACTGGGTCAGATGCCCGAAGATGGAATTGCTACTCGTGGGCAATTTGCGTTGTTCCTCGCTTTAGTCGCCCGACCATCGCGGCCTGGCCCATGATGCCGACAGCGCCCATCGAATTCTCCCACAAGAAGTAGCCGACCTTGAAGGTGGGCTGAGGCGCAGCTACGGGGCCGGTATAGCGGTAGCGGTGGATGCTCGGTGGCGGCACCGGCTTACCCAGGCGCGCAGAATTGGCGTTGCACGCATCTCTGGATCTCAGGCACTTCAATGAACTATGCAGGGTCCCAGGCCTTCGATCGGCTACGGTATACCTCGGGTGACCGTCGATATGCCTCGGCGCAACGTTCGGAACAGAACCATGGTCCCGCCGGCGTGGTTCTGCGGTATGCCACATAAGGCGCGTGCATCTTGCACACTGGATCTATCCACGCGGGATCGAAAGTCGGCGCCAGCTCGATGGAATAAAGTGGCACGTGTTCAACAATCGATCGCAGCGCTACCTTCCCGATGTCCCTAGCAACAATTCCAGATGCTATGGCAGTGTTGGCGACCGGTTGGGTCGCCAACAATTGTCCCGGAGACGCCAATGCGGCGATGCGTGCTGCGATGTTGACTGTCGAACCAAAGAGGTCGTTCGATCTTCGGAGTACCGGACCGTGGCTAAGCCCGGTCCTCGTCAGTGGAAGCCGTGGCTCGGATCGACAGGCGGGAAGCAGGCGTCCGAGCACCTGAAGGGCGGTTGCCGGATCGGGAAATCCAAACATCGCTTCGTCGCCTATCCACTTGATCGGCGGCCCGAGCGCTCCGAGGGCCTGGCGCACTAACTCCTCGAAGCGCCCAAGCACCGCGATCGCCGACGCATCTCCATAGACATCCGTAATCGCGCTGAAGCCCGCCAAATCGACGAACGCGACGGTCGCGACTGCGGACTCGAAGCCGTCGACCGCGCTGACGTTCGTATCCATAGCTGATTGTGGTGGGGTGGGTGGTGCGGGTCAAGCGTTGACCTCGGCGCGAACTGCGAAGGTCGAAGTTCGGTCAACTGCGGACCATCGAAATTCTGCCTAAAGCGGCCATTCGCGCGGGTGCTGCCGACGACACAATTTTATCCCGACGCGCTATGATCTCCGCTCGCATACGGTTCCACGCGGCGTTGATGGAGACAAGAAGCCTACTCGTAGGACTCATCGGTGTTGGGTCGCGCCTATCTATCAGCCCAGGAGC
>VBCL01000056.1 GCA_005888865.1 Betaproteobacteria bacterium
CTTCGGCAGCATGTGTTGCGTCGAGCGCACGCGCGAAAAGATCGTCCCGCCATGCGTGATCCAGTTGCGTTTGCCGATGGGCTGGCAGCCGATCAGCGCGGCGACTTCCGGTACCGCCGGCACGCGCACGTCCCAGGCTTCGCTGCCGCCGTTGAACGATATCGCTGTGCCATCCGCGCGACGACCGGTGTGGCCGTTGTGGCGCGTGCGGCGTTGGCCGCTCGCCGGTACACCGAGCCGCAGCAATTGGTAGCGCAGGCCTTCGGCCAGCGGCTGCGATGACGAGGTGAAATAGATCTCCTTGCCGCGCGAGACACCACCGTCGGTCTCGAGCAGCCCATGGATCATCGCCAGCGTCAGCGGGCGCGGCAGATGTGCGAGCCGCGACGCGATGTGCTTGCGATGCTGGGCGTCGTACAGATCGTCGTACGCGAATGGCAGCGTCGCCGGACCCGCGCCGGCGATGCGCCCGGTGGTCGCGTCGCGCACGACACTTTGCCCGGAGGCCCAATGGATCTGTACATGGGTCGACTCGCGTCCGCTCAGTTTCGTTGTCTCCCAGAAGTGGATGCCGCGTGCTCGCAAGTAGTCGCGCACGAAGTACAGATGTTCGTCGCAGGACGGATTGCCCGATACGCCCCATTGCATGCCGTCCTTCGACAGATGACCGTCGCCGAGCAGGATGCCGTAGATACGCGCGTCGTCCTCGGTCAAGCCTTCGACCGCGACGGTTTCAGTCGGAATGGTGAAGCCGACGTAATCGCCGACCTCGAGCTTGCCAGCGTCGATCCATTCGGCTTCGACTTTGCCCTTGGCGAGCCAGCCGGCCGTCCGTTCTTCGCTCTGTTTCAANNCGAGATCGCCCAGAACGGGTGACCGTCGGTGACCTCCAACGGCTCGAGCGTGTGCTTGACGTCGATCGTCACCATCGGGTCGCGCTGGTTGTAGACCATGCGCTCGAGCACTTCGCGATAGGTTCCGCTCTTGCCCAGCACCAGGTCGCCGGCCTGTACGTCGCGGATCGGCAGAATGCCGCGCGCGGTATAGACCGGCGTATCCGGCGCAAAGCATTGGTTCACGGCGACCGCGGTGTCGTTCACCACCTTCAGAAACGGCACTACGCCCTGCGACTTGCCGTTGGTGCCCTTGATGTGCGAGCCGAGCGCGCGCACGTTCGTCCAGTCGTTGCCGAGCCCGCCCGCGAACTTGGAGAGCAGCGCGTTTTCCTTGATCGCCTCGTAGATGCCGTCGAGATCGTCGGCGACCGTTGTGAGGTAGCACGAGCTGAGCTGGGAACGGTGCGTGCCGGAGTTGAACAAGGTCGGCGTCGAGCTCATGAAGTCGAACGTCGAGAGCGCGTTATAGAACTCGATCGCGCGCGCTTCGCGCTCCACTTCGTTCAGCGCCAGGCCCATCGCCACGCGCATGAAAAAGCACTGCGGCAGCTCGAAGCGGCGTCCGCCGACATACTGGTCGACCAGGAAGTAGCGGTCGTAGCGCGTCTGCAAGCCAAGGTAGCCGAACTGCAGGTCTCGCGCGGGGATCAGTGCCTTGCCCAGAGTCTTCAGGTCGTACTGGGCGAGCGCTTCGTTGAGCAATCCGATCTTGATCCCGTGCTTGACGAAGCGCGGGAAGTATTCGGCGTACTTGGTCGTCATGTCGGCCTGGGAGGCTTCCTCGCCCGTCGCCTCGTAGCGGATCGAATCGAGCAGCAGCCGTGCGGTGACGAAGCTGTACGCGGGATCCTTCTCGATCAGGGTGCGCGCGGCGAGCACCACGCACTTGCGCACCTCCTCCATCGCCACGCCGTCGTACAGATCCTTGAGTGTGGCTTTGAGGATTCGCTCGGGCTCGACGTCGGAGAGACCCTCGCAAGACGCGAGCACCAGATCCTTGAGACGCGCGAGATCGAGCGGCTTCGATACGCCCTGGTCGACGACGGTGATCGTCGCCGGCGTCGGCTCGCCCTTCGCGCTCTTCTGTTTTTCCTGCGCGCGCTCCTGGGCGCGCTTCTCGCGATAGAGCACGTAGGCGCGCGCAACTTCGTGCTCGCCGCCGCGCATCAGCGCGAGCTCGACCTGATCCTGAATTTCCTCGATGTGAATCGCGCCGCCTTCGGGCTTGCGGCGCATCAATGCGCCGACGACCTGGTCGGTGAGCTGCGCGGTGAGCTCGCGCACGCGCGCGGAGGCGGCGCTCTGGCCGCCGTTGACCGCGAGGAATGCCTTGGTCACCGCGATCGCGATCTTCGAGGGCTCGAAGGCGACCACCGCGCCGTTGCGGCGGATGACTTTGTACTGTGCTAGTCGGGGATCGAAGTTCGCTGCCATCGGCGATCTAGTTTCGCCGGCCGTCGGGTTCTGCGGGGTGGATGGAGAGACGGCGGCGGCAGTGCTAGCAACATGCATTTGTGAACTCCTCGTGAAATCTTGTCGTTCTTCGTGCTTGACACCCGCGCCACGCCCGGAGTGCCCCCTCTAGAGAATCCAATATTGGCGCGGGTTTCCGGTCCCCGGCCCCTGCGGCGCTCAAACGGCGCTTCGAGGTGGCTTTGCGGCGGCTTCCGGAATTCCCTTAGGAATCAAAACCTACTATATCTTGTGTTCAAGTACTGAATCAAGACTAATCATAGTAGTTCGATTGACCATACGCAAGCGCTTTTTGATGCACAAAAAGAGGTCCCGAAAAGCCGCAAGAAATCAGACTTCTACCGCTTGATTCGGCAACGCTGCACCGTCGATACACCGGAAATCCACGGTGTTGTCCACAGGTCGCGGAATTTAGGCGAGGCGGAATGGCGCGTGAGACAGGAGGACTCCAAAACGCCCCGTGACGTAGAATGGGCCCGCAATCGCATCGTGCGGGCCCGCGCCACCGCAGCAGAACCTCGTCGCCAACTAACGAGACTAACAATAGCCCATGGCAGCGACCGACCCGAACAAGCCCACGCATCCGGCGCCTCATCTCGGCGACGAGACCATTCCCGGCCACATGGACGGCCTCGTCGATACTACGGTGCGCGGATTGCCGCGCTCGAGACATGCGCTCGAGCCCGGCGCCACCGCCCCGACGATTCTGGGCGGGTTCCTCGGGCGTCACCTGGCGGCGATCGGCACCGCGACACACGTTCCGTTTCGCGCGGTCTTCGCCGACGGTTCCACGTATACCAATGCCGATGCGCTCGGCGCACCACCCGCGCTGACCATGACCTTCAAGACCACGATGGCCGAGCTCCGCGTCATCGCGTTCGGGCATGTCGGCCTGCTCGAATCGTATTTCGACGGCAGCGTCGACGTCGACGGCAATCTTGCGCTCGCGTTCCGGGCTGCAATGGACGCGCGCTTCGACCGCAATGCCAACAAGCTGGTGGCGATCCGCAACCGCTGGCACGAATTCCGGTTCTCGAACAAGTCGATCGCGCAGGCCAAGGCGAACGCACGCTTCCACTACGCATTGGGCGAGCGCTTCTACAAGCTCTGGCTCGACCGCGTAGGCATGATGTACACCTGCGCGTACTGGAAGGAAGGCACGAAGACGCTCGAAGAGGCGCAGGTCAACAAGATGGATCACGTCTGCCGGAAGGTCGAGCTCAAGCGTGGCGAGACCTTCCTGGACGTCGGCTGCGGCTTTGGCGGGCTGCTGTTCCACGCCTGGGAGCATTACGGCGCGCTTGGCACCGGCATCAACACCACGACCGAGCAGGTCCACGAGCTCAACGAGGAGATCGCGCGCCGGAAGCTGACCGACAAGATCCGCGTGGTCGATTGCGACTTCCGCGAGATGCCGGGCCAGTACGACAAGCTCCTGTCGATCGGCACGCTCGAGCACGCCGGGCCGGACCGGCTCCCGCAGGTCGTGCGCGCGCACGCCGACGCGCTCAAGCCGGGCGGCCTCGGCGTGATTCACTTCATCGGCCACGTCGGAGACTTCGCCACCGAGTTCTACATCCGGAAGCATATCTTCCCGGGTGGCTGGATCCCGAGCCTCTCGCAGGCAATCGACTGGATGGAGCGCTGCGGACTCGAGGTCCTCGACGTGGAGAACCTGCGCCGCCATTACGCGCTGACGCTCGATGTCTGGGCCGAGCGCTTCGATGCCAACTGGGAGGCGATCCACGCGCTCGACCCGGCGCGCTTCGACGAGCGCTTCCGCCGCACTTGGCGCACGTATCTGTGGTCGTGCGCGGAGATGTTCCGCTCGAAGCACAGCCGCACACATCTGTTCCAGGTCACCGTGAGCAAGGGCAACGTCCCGGCCGACGGGTATCCGATGAGCCGCGCGTTTCTGTATCGGCAACCCTGAGCGATTGCAACATCGCGTGACGAACGGATTCGATTAAACTCCGTTCGCCCTGAGCTTGTCGAAGGGCGAAGCGCAACGATGCGGTTGCGTCCGTTCGTGGTTCGACAAGCTCACCACGAACGGGATCGGCAGGAGCGTCGGACCTACACCCTTGGCCACCTACGCCGAAAAGATCGCCGCACTCGAGACCGAGCTCGCCGCGCGCGGCGCAGGCGTGGCCCGCGTCGGGCTGGCCAAGCCGACGTCGAATCTGTTCCGCGATCGCGCGGCGCGACCCGCACCGCGCATCAATCTCAAGCATTTCAATCGCGTCCTCGAGGTCGATCGCGCGGCCGGCACGGTCGAAGCGGAGGGCATGACGACCTTTGCCGATCTCGCCGATGCGACGCTCGCGCATGGGCTCATGCCGCAGGTCGTGCCGCAATTGAAGTCGATCACGCTCGGCGGTGCGCTCGCCGGCGTGGGCATCGAAGCCACTTCCTTCAAATACGGCCTCGTGCACGACACCGTCGCCTCGTTCGAGGTGCTCACCGGCGACGGGCGCATCCTGACCTGCACGCGCGACAACGAGCATCGCGACCTGTTCTACGGCTTCCCCAACTCATACGGGACACTAGGGTACGCGCTCAAGGTCACGCAACGCACCGCGCCGGTGAAGCCGTACGTTCAGATCGAGCACATGCGCTACACCGATCCAGCCGCGTGCTTCGCCGAGGTGGCGACACTCGCCGCGGCGCGGGACACGGGATTCCTCGACGGCGTCGTATTCGCGCCGGGCGAGCTCTATCTCACGCGCGGGACATTCGTCGATACCGCGCCGCAGCTGAGCGACTACACCTTCGAGCACATCTACTACCGCTCGATCCGCGAGCGCGCGAGCGATTTCCTCAAAGTGCACGACTATCTCTGGCGTTGGGACACCGACTGGTTCTGGTGCTCGAAAAACGTTGGCGCGCAGAACCCGCTGCTGCGGCTGCTGTACGGACGCGAGCGCCTGAACTCGATCACCTACCAGAAGATCATGCGCTGGAACAGCAGGCACGGTCTCACCCGCGCGTGGAACCGGCTCATGGGCGTGCATCCGGAGTCGGTGATCCAGGATGTCGATATTCCGCTTCATCGCGCGGCGGAGTTCCTCGATTTCTTTCACGCCGAGATCGGCATCCTTCCGGTGTGGATCTGCCCGATCAGGGCGGCGCCGGCGAGCGAGCGATTTCCACTGTATCCGCTCAAGCCCCAGGCGCTGTACGTCAATTTCGGCTTCTGGGACGTCGTACGCGATCGCGCACCGCATCCGCCCGGGCATTACAACCGCAAGCTCGAGCGCAAGGTCGATAGCCTGGGCGGAATCAAGTCGCTGTACTCGGATTCGTATTTCACCGAAGACGAGTTCTGGGCGATCTACGATCGCGATGCGTATCGCGCCCTCAAGAAACGTTACGATCCGATGGGCGCCTTGGGCGACCTGTACGGCAAGACGGTGTTGCAGACCTAGCCGGTCTAACGCGACTGAACGTACGCGGCGACGGCTTTTACTTCGTCCGGGTCCAGATTTTTTACGACGGCGTGCGCCGGCGCGGTCGTGCGGGACTCGCTCTGGATGAAGCGAATTTGCTTCGAAACGTACTTAGCATGCTGACCCGCCAGTCGCGGGAACTCGCCTTGCCCCTCTGCATTCTGCCCATGGCACGTCGCACAGGGAGGAATGGCGCGATCCGGCATGCCTCGATCGAAAAGCTCCTTGCCCTTCATGGCCAGCGCGGCGTCGTCCGCTCGGCCCGGCGCGGGCGACTGCGCCGCGTAGTAGCGTGCGATTGCATCCACCGTCGCTTCGTCGAGCTGGCGGGCGACGCCCCACATGAAATCTTGCGCGTCCTTGTCGACGCGGGCGTGATCGCGGAAGGCCCGGATCTGCCGGACGAGATAGGGCTCGCGCTGTCCCGCAAGATGCGGAAACTCCGGCGACGTGCTGACCCCTCGCGGTCCGTGGCAAGTCGAGCAAAGGTTGACTGCCTTTTCTTCGGCAGCTTTCTCTGGGCTCGGAGTGGGACTCTCGGCGGCGACGACAGCCGACAGGCCGGCCAGCAGTACGCTCGCTGCAATCAAAGATTTTCGTTTCATCGCGATACTCGTTGCTTTCTCGGGGAGTGCGTCACATCGGATAGAGCGCCTAACCCCATGCCTTAGAACGCCACCCACAGGTTGAAGAAGAGCGTGTCGTTGTCCCGGGCATTGCGCCCATTACCGTCGAAGTTCGTCGCCGCGCCGTTGAACTTGTTGTAGGCGGTGTACTGCAGCACCAGTCGCACGTTCTGGATGGGCAGGTAATCGAGCTCGATGATGTAGCCCGCGCTGTCCGGTTTGCGGGCTCTGCCTTCGGCATCTTCGCCGTAGAGGCCCGCGTCGGCGCTGCCCGTCGTAGAGAAATACGCCAGCGTCCCGCCGTATTGCCGGTTGTAGTAGTAGGTCCCTTTCACTTTGAAGGTGCGCAGCGTGTCCGTCGGGTTTGCCGGCGCCGGACCCGCGCCGATGCCTGCACCGGTTGCAGCGGCGACCGGAAAACTGGCGTTGTACGACTGCTTCTCATGGATGTACGTCGCCTGCGCGGTAAAGACGTGGGGATCGGTGATGTACTGGTACTGGGCGTCCGCGGCAATGTCGCGAAAACGGTCCGTGGGCGTCGAGGTGTCGAAGTTGCTCGGATATCGGTCGGCAACCAGGCCGTAGGTTCCGACCATCATCGAGTTCGGACCCCACTCGTGCGTGTAGGCGATGCGCCAGTACGGGTTGTAGCCTTTGAGTGCGGCGACGCCGCCATCGGTGTGGATGTCCTGGCCGGCACGCAAGGCCGAGAACGCGCCATCCGCTGTTCGATAGAACGACAGCTCGCCGTACAGCGCCTTCTTCCAGTAAACATAACCGCCGAGCCCGGCGACCTGTTGCTCCAAGCCGCCGTCGAGGAAAGCCCCATACCGGCGTGCTGTTCCAGACGTCCTGGACGGTCGGGTTGTTGTGGAGCGTCGCCCCGTAGATCAGATCCGGCTCCGCGGCGCCGGCCGCGCTGTACTTCCCCGCGAGCCGTATATCGACGTTATCCACTGCGCTATGGCCGCCCAGCGTCCCGTCCGCCGTCGTCGCGAGGTTATCGTAAGCCCACTCGATGAAGCCGCCGACGTAATCGGTGGCCTTGCCTGCGAGGAAGACGCTCGCACCGCTGAAGACGAGGCTGTTGTTGCGCTGATTGACGGAGACCGTCTCGCCGGTGTCGGGATCGACCGCGTGATTGTGCCGCGTCGACGTGACGGAAGCTTCGGCCATGACCGCCAGGGGGATGTGGTGCAGCCCGTCCGAGGACAGAGCCGGCTTCCCGATCGTGTACCCCGTCAGCTTGAAGTATCGACCGTAAGGTGTGAGCTCCGGAAAGCTGACATGGCATGCAATGCATTGCTGTTCGGTCTGCCGGGCAAATGCGGGGACTGCCACCGCCGAATCGAATCGAACGCACGCAAACAGGCCGATGAGGAGCGCTATTCCACCTGCTCGGCTCAACACGCGATCGAACACGATGCCTCCCGCGAGCGAGTTTGCTTTCGAGAAAATCGAGACGCATGTGCGACAACAGTGTGTCGGTCGATATTTATTCCGCGGCTTCGCGCACTTCCTTGCAGGCGCTGCGAACGCCCCGGCGTCAAGGCTCCATGAATTGCTGGTCGGAGACGGCCGCGCTGCATCCTTGAACGCGAATATCTCGAGCGAACGAAGTCCGTTCTTCGCTATGGGTCAAAGCGGAAGCGCCGGATCGGCGTATACTGCCCCCCGATTTCACGAGGGGGCGACGCGGGCGCGCACCTCGGGGCCCAAGCGGCGCCGGGGGTGTGTCGGTGACGTGTTTGGTGCGTTTGTCCTCCGGCGCTCGCCGTCGGGCGGGAAGCGTTGTGCCTCACCCCACGAGCGCCTACAATCGCGCCGTTTCCCGATTCCGGATCGATCCCGATGTCTTCACAAGTCTTGCGAGCGCGCCGCCGTTTTCTGCACTTCGGTGCCGCGCTGCTCGCCGCGCCGATGCTCACGCTCTCGAAGAAGAGCCTGGCCTCCACCTTGCCACGCACGGTCTCGTTCGAGCACCTGCACACCGGCGAGACACTTTCGCTCGTCTACGCGGTGGGCGACCGCTACGTCACCGCCGCGCTCGACCAAGTACGGCATTTCCTGCGCGACTTCCGCAATGGCGCCACGCACGTCATCGACCCGGGACTCCTCGATCAGCTCCACCGGCTAGCGGCGGCCACCGCGACGCACGCGCCGTTCCAGGTGATCTCCGCGTACCGTTCGCCGGAAACCAATGAAATGCTGCGGCGTGCCGGGCACGGCGTGGCCGCAGGAAGCCTGCACTTGCTGGGCCAGGCCATCGACATCCGCCTGGCCGACGTCGAGCTCTCGGATCTCCGCGACGCGGCGCTCTCGCTGCGTGCCGGCGGTGTGGGCTATTACCCGTCGCCGGACTCCGACTTCGTGCATATCGACACGGGACGCGTGCGGCGCTGGTAAGCATATTGGTCGCCTGGCCACCGCCGGTACGGCCCTACGATCGTCATTCCCGCGCAAGCGGGAATCCAGTGGCTTTTCCGACGAACGACACCGGGTCCCCGCTCAGTTACGTCAATGCGCGGGGACGACGGCAAAGCTACCGCGCGCGCAGCGCGCTCTCGAGTTCTCGATCGTAATCGTAGATGTCCGACTGGAACATGACACGTCCGGCCGAGTCGACAATCGCGGTCGTGTAGAAGATCACCACCGGGATCGGGCGCGCGATCCGCACGGTGCTGGTCTTGCCCGCGTCCATAGCTTCGGCGATCCGCTCGCTGGTCCATTCCGGCTGATCGCGCAGCACGAACGCCGCCAGCGCGGACGGATCGGCCACACGGATGCAGCCGTGGCTGAAATCGCGACGCGTCTTCCCGAAGAGCTGCTGCGCCGGCGTGCCGTGCAGATAGATGTCCATCGTGTTGGGCAGAACGAACTTCACGCCGCCCAGCGCGTTCTTGGGTCCCGGGCGCTGGCGGACGCGCAGCGCCCCGGACCGGAGACCCTGGAGTGTCGCGGCGTCGAGGCTTGTGAGCGCGGCCCCCTTACCGCCGGCCGGGACCGCTTCGAGCTCCTCGCGCTCCCAATAGCCGGGATCGCGCGCAAGGCGAGGAACGATCTCCTTGCGCTGGATCGCCGGGGTCACGTTCCAGTAGGGACTGAACTCGAGGTAACGCATCTCGCCGATGAACACCGGCGTCTTTCGTGCGTTCACTGCGCGGCCGACGATCACCGGCATCGAGAGCTGCGCGGCGCGGTCGTCGTGCGCGTCGGAGAACGCCCACAGCCGGAACGACGGAATGTTCACCGCGATCAACGGGGCCGCAGGGAATTCGGGCAGCCAGCGCAGCCGTTCCAGCGACAGCTCGAGCTGGCGCACGCGCGCCTCGAGCGGCGTCGCGAGCGCGGCGAGCGTGTCGCGGCCAAGAACACCGTCGGGCTTGAGGCCGTGCCGGTCCTGGAAGACGCCCACGGCCTTCACCAGCGCACCGGTGTAACGGTTATCGCCGGGGATCACGGCGTCCGCGGGCAGATCGCCGACCCGGCGCAGTCGTTCGGCGATGGCGGCGACGCCCGCATAAATGCCGCCGGGCTCGACTTTGCGCGTGCCCTTTGGCAATTCCGGCAGCGGCGGCAAAGGCGTGGCCGCGAGTGCGCGGTAGCGCAGCAGCGCCTCCTCGAGCCGCCGGTGGAGCGTGAAGGTCGGCTCGGCCGCGGCGACCGCATCGTGAACGTTGCCGCTGGCCAGGCTGGCGCGCACCAGCGCGGCGACGTCGAGAGGCTTCTCCCCAGCGCTGAGCTTGAAGCCTGCACCTGCCGGTCCGACGCGGCCACGATGCAGATCGGAGAGCAGCCGGAAGAGGGACACCGTGAGGGCGACGTCGGCGCGCGCGACGCGTTCGGGGGTGAGATCGCCCGCGGCGATCGCCGAGAATTCGCGGTTGAGCCAGTCGACGTCGTAATCGCTCGGCTCCAGACCGTGATCCGATGCGGCCGAGAGCTCCGCGACACCCGCGCGCCAGAGCGCGTTCGCCGTCAGCCATTGCGGCGCTTTGCCGCCGGGGCCGTAAAAGGCCTCGAGCGGCTGACGGTAGGTCGCGAAATCAGGATGCCGCAGCGACGCCAGGCTCGCACGCGTGATCAGCGCCCGGACTTGATCGCGCGTGCGCGTGTCCGGCACTTGCGCGGCTGCGGAGCCGGCGGCGACAAGGAGCGCGACGGCGACCCAACCGAAAAGTAGCGTCCAACCGAAAAGTAGGGTCAGACTCGACTTTTGCACGCGACGGGGCATCTCGGGCGGTGGGCGATAAAAGTCGAGTCTGACCCTACTTTTTCTCGGACGGTAGGCGATAAAAGTCGAGTCTGACCCTACTTTTTGAGCTTCGTGGCGATCTCGGCGATCTCGTCTTCGCCGAGTGTCTCTTTCTTGAGGAGATCCTGCGCAGCGCCTTCGAGCACCGCGCGGTTCGCCGTCAGGATCGCCACTGCGCGCCCGAACGCCGTCTCCGACAGCGCACGCACGGCATGATCGATCTCGCGCGCAGTCTCGTCGCTGTACTGTCGCGCGGGCGGGGCCTGCATCGTCGGCAGCAGCGGTGTGGGCTCCTCCTGGTACGCGAGATTGCCGAGCTTCGCTTCCATCCCGTAGCGCACGACCATGCTCCGCGCGATGTCGGTGACCTTGGCGAGATCGTCGGCGGCGCCGGTGGAATAGTGGGCGTAAACGACATGCTCGGAGGCTCGCCCGCCGAGCAGCACCGCCATCTTGTTCTCGAGCTCCTCCCGGGTCATGAGGAAGCGATCCTCGGTCGGACGCTGGATCGTGTAGCCGAGCGCACCGACCCCGCGGGGGATGATCGACACCTTGTGCACCGGGTCGGTCCCGGGCAGGGCCAGCGCGACGATAGCGTGGCCCATTTCGTGATGCGGTGGCCCATTTCGTGATGCGCGACGATCTCGCGTTCCCTCGAATTGAGAATGCGGCTCTTCTTCTCCAGGCCGGCGACGATGCGCTCCACCGCGGCATTGAAATCCGCGAGCGCGACCGAGTCCGCGCCACGGCGCGTCGCGACAAGCGTCGCCTCGTTGACCAGGTTGGCGAGATCCGCGCCGGTGAACCCGGGCGTCAGCGCCGCGACCTTCTCAAGATCGGCGTCCGGCGCGAGCTGCACCTTGCGCACGTGCACTTTGAGGATCTGCACGCGGCCAAGCTTGTCGGGACGATCGACCAGCACCTGGCGATCGAAGCGTCCTGCGCGCAAGAGCGCCGGGTCGAGAATCTCCGGACGGTTCGTGGCCGCGAGCAGGATCAGTCCCTGGCTGGTGTCGAAGCCGTCCATCTCCACCAGGAGCTGATTCAACGTCTGCTCCTTCTCGTCGTGCCCGCCCAGCCCATAAGCGCCGCGGGCGCGGCCCAACGCGTCCAGCTCGTCGATGAAGATGATGGCGGGCGCACGCGTTCGGGCCTGCTCGAACAGATCGCGTACACGAGCGGCCCCCACACCGACGAACATCTCGACGAACTCGGAGCCGTTGATCGAGAAGAAGGGGACGCCGGCTTCTCCAGCCACCGCGCGGGCGAGCAGCGTCTTGCCGGTGCCTGGGGGCCCGATGAGGAGCACGCCCTTGGGGATGTGACCGCCGAGCCGCGTGTAGCGCTTGGGATCCTTGAGGAAGCCGACGACTTCCTTCAGCTCCTCCTTCGCCTCGTCCACGCCGGCGACGTCCTCGAAGGTGACCTTGGTGTCGGTCTCGACGTAGACTTTCGCTTTGCTCTTGCCGATGGACAGGAAGCTGCCGCCGAGGCCCCCCTGTCCGGCCATGCGTTTGGCGATAAACATCCAGATCGCGAAGAACACCAGCGCAGGAGCAACCCACGATAGGATGTCGCGGAAGAAGGTGTTCTCCACGACGCCGCTGAACTGGACATCGTATTGCGACAGCTCCTTGGCCAGGTCGGGGTCGACGCGCGTGGTGACGAAGCGCGTGCGTTTGTCGGGCTTCGGTTCCTTGTAGCTACCCTGGATGACGTTGTTGGAGATCGCGATATCCTTGACCCTGCCTGCCTTCAGCTCCTGCTCGAACTGGCTGTAGGCGATCGGCTCGACCTGCGAGGCGGTCATCCACAGGTCGCGCAGCCACAGCACGCCGAGGACGGCGATGATGACGTACCAGATGTTGAACCAATGTTGGCGTTCCATGGCGCAACACTAGCACGGCGCGTGCCTGCGGGCAGCAGGGTCGCGCGCAAAGTTGACTTCGGTCAACGGCGAGTTGTTGGCAATGACCAGAATGGATCGGGGACTTGTCAGAAGACGCCGCGGCGCCTATAGGACAGAGGATGACAACCGACGCGAATGCAAGCAGGCAGGACCAGGCGAGGCTCGTCGCCGCGCTGGCACAACCTGCGCGTTTCGACGCCGATTGCGAACGTGTGACCGTCCTCGAGACGCACATCTCGTATGTGCTTCTCACCGGACGCTTCGCATACAAGCTCAAGAAGGCCGTCGATTTCGGCTTTCTCGATTTCACGACGCTTGCCGCGCGACGTCACTTCTGCGAGGAAGAGCTGCGGCTCAATCGGCGCCTCGCGCCCGCGCTCTACCTCGACGTGGTACCGATCACCGGCAGCGTGGATGCTCCGATCGTCGGCGGCGATGGGACCGCGATCGAGCACGCAGTCCAAATGCGCGAGTTCCCGCAGGAGGCACTGGCGGGTGGGCTCCTCGCGCGCGGCGAGTTCGGCGCCACCGACATCGACGTGCTCGCGGCGCAGGTGGCGACGTTTCACGGCGCGATCGAGGTCGCCGCGGCGGATGCCGGGTTCGGCGCGCCCGACGGAGTCCTGCAGCGGGCGCAGGACAACTGCAGCACTCTCCTGCCTCTCCTCGACGATCCGGTGGAGCGCTGGGAAGTCGAGGCGCTCGCGGCCTGGACCGCACGCGAGCACGCCGCGCGGCGCGCCGCCTTCGCGCGCCGGCTCGAAGAAGGGTTCGTACGCGAATGCCACGGCGACCTGCATCTCGGCAACATCGCCCGCATCGACGGCGAGCTCACGATCTTCGACTGCATCGAGTTCAATCCGGCGCTGCGCTGGATCGACGTGATGAGCGAGGTCGCGTTCACGGTGATGGACCTCGAGGACCGCGGCCGCGCCGACTTGAGCCACCGCTTCCTCAACGCGTATCTCGAGCGCACGGGCGAATATGCCGGACTTGCGGTGCTGCACTTTTATCTCGTCTATCGCGCGCTGGTCCGTGCCAAGATCGCGCGGCTGCGCACGGCGCAGCTCGCGCCGGGCGAGGAACGAAGCGCTTCGCTCGCCGAGTACCACGGCTACGTTCACCTCGCGCGCGGCTACGCGGGATCGCCGCAGTCCGCGATCGTCATCACCCACGGACTCTCCGGCTCGGGCAAGACCCAGCTCTCGGAAGCGCTGCTCGAAGCGATCGGCGCGGTGCGCGTGCGCAGCGACGTCGAGCGCAAGCGCCTGCACGGGCTCGACCCTCGCGATCGCCGCGGGGCCGAGCACGGGTTGTACGCGGGCGCCGCCACGGACGCGACCTATCGTCGGCTCGCCGCGCTCACCCGCGAGATCGTCGTGGCCGGTTACGTGGCCGTCGTCGACGCGGCATTTCTCAAACGGGCGCAACGCGATCTGCTTCGAGATCTTGCGGCGAAGCTCGGCGTGGCGTTCGTGATTCTCGCCTTGCCGGCGAGCGAAGCGACGCTGCGCGAGCGCGTGGGGCGACGCTCGGCCGCCGGCTCCGACGTCTCCGACGCCGACCTCGCGGTCCTCGGTTACCAGCTGCACACGCAGGAGCCGCTCGCCCCGGACGAGGAGCCGTATGTCGTCTGGTACGATGCGGAAGCGCCGCTCGCGAACGCGCGCGCGCCCGAAGCGTGGCATGCCGTGCGCGAGCGGATCGCCCACACCGTCTGGGACAGACGCCGTTCGCCCTGAGAGTTCCCTGCCTCTCTCCCTCATGACCCATTACGACGTATTCAACGGCGACGCCGACGGACTGTGCGCGCTGCATCAGCTTCGCCTCGACGAGCCTCGCGAGTCCGTGCTCGTCACCGGCGTCAAGCGCGACATCGCGCTGCTCGCTCGCGTCGACGCGCAGGTGGGCGACACCGCGACCGTGCTCGACATCTCGCTCGCGAGCAATCGGGCCACGCTGGAGGCGTTGCTCGAGCGCGGCGTCACGGTGCAGTACTTCGATCATCACTTTGCCGGTGACGTGCCGCAGCACCCGGGACTGCGGGCGACGATCGACACTTCTCCGGGTGTGTGCACCGGGATCCTCGTCGACCGCTATCTGGAGGGCAGGCAGCGCATCTGGGCGGTCGTCGCGGCGTTCGGCGACAATCTCGACGACTCGGCGCGGGCGCTCGCCCAACCGCTTGGTCTCGATCCCGCGCGGCTCACCGCGTTGCGCGAGCTCGGCGAGAACCTGGGATACAACGCGTACGGCGACACAGAGGCCGATCTGATCGTGCATCCGGTCGCGCTGTACCGGACGCTCTCGCGCTATGCCGATCCGTTCCGGCTGATCGAGAACGAACCGCTGCTCTCGCGCATCGACGCCGCCCGCCGCAGCGATCTCGTGCTCGCCAGCGAGCTCAAACCCACGTACACGCTCGCTTGCGCGATCGTGTACGTGCTGCCCGACGCGGCGTGGTCACGTCGGGTCCGCGGCGCGCTCGGCAATGAGCTCGCCAATCGATTTCCCGATCTTGCCTGTGCGATCCTGACGCCGAACGCCCAGGGTGGCTACATGGTCAGCGTGCGTGCTCCGCGACGTGCGCCGACCGGCGCCGACGCTCTTTGCCGTGCGTTCGCGACCGGCGGCGGGCGGTCGGCCGCAGCCGGCATCAATCATCTGCCCGAGGAAGGGCTGCCCGAATTCGTGCGACGGCTGGAACAGGCGTTCGGCTGAGCGCCACGCAACACCGAACGAGCCAGGACAACGTCGGCCGCGGGGATCAGCGCTGCGACATGCGCGAGGTCACACCCACACCATCAATCCCATTTCGAACGGATGCATCAGGGCTTCGGGACGCGGATAGGCGCGGATGCGATAGTCGAGCTTGCCGCAGAGCTCGGGCGCGACATCGAGCCTGAACACGTGCTCGCCGGCGCCGTCGAGCTTGCCGGTTGAAGCGAGCGGGTACCTGATCACGCGCTCCTCGCCCGAATCGTGCTCGAGGCGGGTCATCAACAACTCGACGACGACGTCCTCCGGCGCAAGGCCGTCGAGCTTCGCGCCCACCTCCACGGCGATGTTCTGGCCGAAGCCGATTCGTTGCTTCGGCGTGTCGAGCCGGCGCAGGCTCACCTGCGGCCAGGCGGCGCGCACCCGCGCTTTCCACGCCGCGATCCTGGCCGCGGGCGCGAACTGCTGCTCGGCGAGCGCTCGTCCCTGTTGCGACGCCGGCAGATAGAACTTGGTGACGTATTCGCCGACCATGCGCACGGCCCTGAAGCGCGGCATGATGCTGGCGATCGAGCGCTTCGCCATACGGGTCCACCCCGGCGAGTAATCGGCGTCGCCCTTCGCGTAATAGAGGGGAAGTACCTGGTCCTGCAGGAATTCGTAGAGCGTGTGCGCCTCTTCGTGGTCGCGCCGGTGCTCGTCCAGAACCAAAGACTCCGGCCGGATCGCCCAGCCGTTGTCGCCCTCGTAGCCCTCTGCCCACCAGCCGTCGAGCACCGACAGGTTGATCGCGCCGTTCATCGCCGCTTTCATGCCGGAGGTCCCGCACGCTTCGAGAGGATAAACCGGGTTGTTGAGCCACACGTCGACGCCCGCGACCAAGCGGCGGCTCAGGTGCAGATCGTATCCTTCGACGAGGAGAATCTTCCCCTCGAGCGCCGGCATCCGCGTCGCTTCGTGCACCCGTCGGATCAGCTCCTGCCCGGGGACATCTGCCGGATGCGCCTTGCCCGCGAAGATGAACACGACCGGCTTGTCGCGGTCGCTGACGATCTCGCGCAGCCAGTCGGGGTTGTCGAACAGCAGCATCGCGCGCTTGTACTGCGCGAAGCGGCGCGCGAACCCGATCGTAAGCACGTTCGGGTTGTCGGGATCGACGAATTTGAACAGCCGGTCGAGATGGGTTTCGCTGCCCTGGTTGCGAGCATGCTGAAGCCGGATGCGGGCGCGCACGAGCTGCAGCAGCGCCGTCTTGAGGTTGCGGCGCGCACCCCAGAACAGCTCATCGGGGATGCGCTCGACGCCGTCGCGCCACTGCTGCTCCGTCAGACCCCGCGTCCAGGCGGGATCGACGTAGTGGTCGAACAGCGCTTTCATCTGCGAGGACAGGAAGGTTGATGTGTGCACGCCGTTGGTGACGTAGCCGACCGGCTTTTCGTCGACCGGTATCTGCGGCCACAGCTCGCGCAGCATCTGCGCGGTCACGTCGCGATGGACACGGCTCACCCCGTTGTGGTATCCCGAGCCGCGAACCGCGAGCGCAGTCATGTCGAACTCGTCGCCGTCTGGAGTCGCGCCGAGTGCGCACAGCGCTTCGGGGGAAAGCGAGAATTCGCGCAGCATGTCGCCGAAGTAGCGCTCGATCGTCTCCCTGGAGAAGCGGTCGTGACCGGCCTCCACCGCGGTGTGCGTCGTGAACACGGTGTCGCTTGCCACCGCTTCCAGCGCGCTGTCGAGGTCGACGCCGGTGCGCATGATCGTGCGAAGGCGTTCGAGCACTAGGAACGCCGCGTGGCCTTCGTTCATATGCCAGACCGTGGGCTTGAGTCCCATCGCGGCGAGCGCGCGCACGCCGCCGACACCGAGCACGATCTCCTGCTCGAGCCGCGTGTTCCGATCGCCGCCGTAGAGCCTGTACGTGATGTGGCGGTCGGCGGCGCGATTCGCGGGGACGTCGGTGTCGAGCAGGAAGAGCGTTACGTGTCCGACGCGGGCCTCCCAGACCTTGACCTGCACCTTGCGCCCCGCGAGCTCGAGTGCGACCTGCAGCTCGCCTCCGTCCTGGCGGCGCACCGGCGCGATGGGCAGGTCCTCGAAGTCGGAATCCGTGTACACGGCGAGCTGCTTGCCTTCGCCGTCGATGGTCTGCGAGAAGTAACCCTGACGATAGAGCAGGCCGACGGCGACGAACGGCAGGTGCAGGTCGCTGGCCGCCTTGCAGTGGTCGCCGGCGAGGATGCCCAGGCCCCCGGCGTACAGCGGCAAGCTCTCGTGGAAACCGAACTCGGCGCAGAAATACGCGACGAGGTCGTTCTGACCGAGGCTCGTCTTCGATTCCTCGGACCTGGCTTCGCCGTGATAACTGTCGTACGCCGCGATCACGCCGTCGAAGGCGGTGAGAAACGCCGGATCCACGGCCGCGTCGACCAGCCGCTTCTCGTCGATGCGTCTCAGGAACGCCTTCGGACTGTGCCCGACGGCGTCCCACAGCCCCGGGTGCAGCCATCCGAAGAGGCTTCGCGTCGGCCGATCCCACGTGTACCAGAGGTTGGTCGCAAGCTCCTCGAGCCGGGCGAGCCGGGGCGGGATCGTGGGATGAACTTCGAGGAAGAAATGCGTTCCGGGTCTGTCCGGCATGAGGCGTCATCGCGCGGCGGTCGGACGCGCGGCCAGTCGGTTTCGGGATTGTGCTGCGGTGTTGGTTCTTCTAGATTCGTGCGAGCGCGCTCACGCGCGTCATGCCGCCTTCTCCAGCTCCACGCGGTACTTACCGTCGCGCGCGAGACTGTTCATCTTCAGCCGCTGATAGAACGCCTGCTGAGCGGCGCGCACGTTTTCTGCGCGGCCCACCCAGAGCTTCATCGGCGGATCCTGCAACGCCCGCGCATACGAGAACGACAGCACCCATGGTTTGTCCGGCGCCATGATGTTCATCGCGTTGAGATTGGCCGTCGCCTCCTCGGGGCTTTGCCCACCCGAGAGGAAATTGATGGTCGGCACCGCCGCGGGCACATTGCGGCGCAGCACCTCGAGCGTGTTGGCTGCGACGACTTCCGGGCTCGCCTTCGGCGGGTGCCCCTTGCCCGGCAGAACCATGCTCGGCTTGAGCACCATGCATTCGAGCCTCACGCCGTGGCGATGCAGCGCGCTGAAAACGGCGTGCAGAACGGCATCGCTTACTTCGTGACAACGTTCGAGCGTGTGGTCCCCGTCGATCAGCACCTCGGGCTCGACGATCGGCACGATGCCTTCGCTCTGGCAGATCGCCGCGTAACGGGCCAGCACTTCGGCGTTGGCTTCGATGCCCAATGGCGTCGGATTTCGATCGGTCACGCCGTAGACTTCACGCCACTTGGCGAACCTTGCGCCCTGCACCTTGTAGGCTTTCAATCGCTCGGAGAGTCCATCAAGGCCCTGGGTGATGAGATCGCCGTCGGCATTGGGCAGGGGTGTGGTGCCCTTGTCCACCTTGATGCCCGGCAGAACGCCCTGGCGCACCAGCACTTCGGCCAGCGGCGTGCCGTCGTCGGCTTTCTGGCCGAGCGTTTCCTCGAACAGGATGAAGCCGGCAACGAATTCGCTCACGCCTCGGGTCGTGAATAGCAACTGTCGGTACTGACGCCGGGTCTCCTCGGTGGAGTCGATCCCGACCGCCTTGAAGCGCTTGGTGATCGTCGGCATGCTTTCGTCGGCCGCCACGATGCCTTTTCCGGGCTGCACGATCCTGGCGATCGTCGCCTCGAGTTCGTCGCGGGTGGTCATGGATTACGCTCCTGTGGGTGTAGGACGATGAATGTAGGACGAGCAAATCGATATGGAGTTCGGCCCATGCATGCACCGAAACACGTCGACGTTGCGACCTGCACCGCTTTTGCGCACGCCGTCCGCGCCGGTACGGGGGCAGAAACCGTAATTTTGTGGCGTCTGGGCGCCCGGCGCAAGAGCATCCGTGAAAGTCGGATGCGCCTGCTGCTGGAATCCGGGCCTCCGAGCCAACAAAGAGCCCGGGAATCGTAATCCCCGGCGCGCGTCAAACGTTAAAGATCGGAGGCTACCCGCCCGGGCGCTTCGTTTTCCGACATGTCCGCGCAAAATCTCGCCGCCGCCGCTGTCTTCGAAGAGATCGCCGATCGCCTGGCCATCCAGGGTGAGAACGCGTTCCGCGTTCGTGCATACAGCAACGCGGCGCGCCTGCTGCAGGGCCTCGGCCCGGACGTGAAGCAGAAGCTCGATCGCGGCGAGGATCTCACCGAGCTGCCGGGCATCGGAGCCGACCTCGCCGCCAAGATCCGGGAGATCGTCGAGACCGGGACCTGTGGGCTGCTCGAGGACCTGCGGCGGAAGATGCCGGCGGCGGTGACCGAGCTGCTCAAGGTGCCGGGGCTCGGACCCAAGCGCGTGGCGCTGCTCTGGCACGATCTCGACGTGCAGACGCCCGAGGAGGTACTGCGCGCGGCGCGCGATGGGCGCATCCGCACGCTGCCGCGCTTCGGCGAAAAGGTGGAGCGGCAGATCGAGGCTTCGCTTGCCGAGCAGTTGTCGGTGGTCACGCGCATGAAGCTCGCCACCGCAGCGCACTACGCGGACGCACTGGTGCGCCACCTCGAGCAGACGAAAGGCGTCGAGCGGATTGCCGTGGCGGGAAGCTTCCGCCGCATGCGGGAGACGGTCGGCGATCTCGACATCCTGGTCACCGCGCGCAAGGCGAACGTCGCGACCGAACGCTTTATCGGATATCCCGACGTCGCGGTCGTGCTCGCGCAGGGCGAGACGCGCTCGGCCGTGCGCCTGAAATGCGGACTGCAGGTCGATCTGCGCGTCGTGCCTGCGGAGAGTTTCGGGGCCGCGCTCGTCTATTTCACCGGCTCCAAGGCGCACAGCATCGCGTTGCGTCGTCTCGCACTGCAGCGCGGTTTCAAGATCAACGAGTATGGTGTGTTCCACGACGAGGAGCGCATTGCGGGGGATACCGAAGCGTCGGTCTACCGGGCCATCGGACTTCCCGAGATTCCGCCCGAGCTGCGCGAGGACCGGGGCGAGATCGACGCGGCGCGCGCGGGACAGCTCCCTCGCTTGATCGAGGCGGGCGAGCTCAAGGGCGATCTGCACCTGCACACGAGTGCGACCGACGGACGCAATTCGCTCGAAGAGATGATCGCCGCGGCCCGGGTGCTCGGCTTCGAGTACATCGCGGTCGCCGAGAACTCGCGCCGAGCGTCGATGGCCAATGGACTCGACGCCGCGCGGCTGCGGCAACAGCGTGAGGCCATCGACCTGATCAACGCAAAAAGCAAGGGGATCCGCGTGCTCAAGGGTGTCGAGGTCGACATCCTGGAGGACGGCAGGCTCGATCTTCCCGACAAGGTGCTCGCGGAGCTCGACCTCGTTGTTGCGGCGGTGCACAGCGGCTTCGAGCTGTCGCGAGCACGGCAGACCGAGCGGATCCTTCGCGCGCTCGACAATCCGCACGTGACGCTGCTCGCACAGCCTAACGAAGGCTCGGTCGGCGCGCGCGAAAGCTTCGACGTCGACATGCTCAGGATCGTGCGCAAGGCGAAGGCACGGCGCGTCCACCTCGAGCTGAGCGCGCATCCCGATCGCGTCGATCTAGTCGACAAGCATTGCCGGATGGCCAAGGACGAAGGCGTGCTGGTCGCGATCGACTCGAATGCGCACGACACGGGAGAGATGGCTCAGCTGCGCTACGGCGTGGGACAGGCGCACCGCGCCTGGCTCGGGCGTGACGACGTGCTCAACACGCGGGGATTGCGAGAGATCATGCCACTGCTGGAGCGCGACCAGGCGCGGCCGAAGGCCTCGCGCTCCAAGGCCCGCGCCGCATGAAAGCAAACCGAGACGAAACCGAGCGAACCTGAGCGAGGGTCACCTCCGCCAGATAGAGAGCGACTATGCCCTGGAACCCAGATCAGTACCCTGAATCGATGAAGCACCTTCCGCCCGTCGTTCGAGAGAAGGCGATCGAAATCGCGAACGCCCTGCTGGAAGAGGAGGGAATGGAAGAGGGAAGGGCGATCCGTATCGCCATCGCCCGGGCCAAGACGTGGGCCACGCATCACTCCGATCATCATCCCAGCAGGCACGCGCGGAAATAGGTTGCCAGGCGCCGATCGTGTCTCAAGAGCAAAGAGGTCTCACCACAGAGAGCACGGAGAGCACAGAGGAAATCTTGAAAGAGATCTTATAGAGCTTTTCTCGGTGTTCTCTGTGTCCTCTGTGGTTAATGACCTTCCTTTGGGCGAGGGCCCTAACCCTTCACGCAGATCATCGGCTCCAGCCGCGCGACCTTGCGCGCAAGATTGGCCCGATCCGCTGCATCGACCACTTCCGTGACATCCTTGTATGCGCCGGGCGCTTCCTCGGCCACGCCGCGCTGCGAGGGGCTGCGGATCAGGATACCGCGTCCGGCCAGCGCGTCGATGACCTGGCGGCCACCCCAGTGGCGGGTGGCCTCGTGCCGGCTCATGCTGCGTCCCGCGCCGTGGCACGCCGAGCCGAACGCGGCGCCCATTCCGTGCGTGGTTCCCGCGAGGATGTACGACGCCGTCCCCATGCTGCCGCCGATCAGCACCGGTTGACCCGTCGAGTGGAACGCTTCGGGCAAGTCGGGATGCCCGGGACCGAAGGCGCGAGTCGCGCCCTTGCGGTGCACGAAGAGCCTGCGTCGCTTGCCGTCGACGACGTGCGCTTCCTCCTTGCAGGTGTTATGCGAAACGTCGTAGAGCAGCGACAAATGGGCGTGGGGGAGCAGGGTGCGAAACGCCTCGCGCGTCAGATGCGTGAGGATCTGCCGGTTGGCGAGCGCGCAATTCATGCCTGCCCGCATCGCGCCCAGGTAACGCTCGCCAACGGCCGAGCGGATCGGCGCGCAGGCGAGCTCGCGCTCGGGGAGCGCAATCCCGGAAGCCTTGGCGGCGATCGCCATTTCGCGCAGGAACTCGGTACCGATCTGGTGACCCAGACCGCGCGAGCCACAGTGGATGCTGACCACGACATCGCCGACCTCGAGTCCGAAAGCCGTGGCGATCGCGGTGTCGTAGAGCATGGTCACGCGTTGCACTTCGAGGTAATGGTTGCCCGAGCCCAGTGTGCCCATCTGCTCGCGCTGGCGCTTCTTGGCCGCGTCCGACACCGCGTGCGGATCAGCGCCGCTCATCTCGCCGCCCTCTTCGATACGCTGGAGGTCCTCGGGATCTCCGTATCCTTCGCCGAGCGCCCAACGTGCGCCGCCGGCGAGCATCGCGTCCATCTGTGCGGGCGACAGACGCAGCGCGCCCGTGCTGCCCACGCCGGCGGGGATGCGCGCGTAGAGCGTATCGGCCAGCGGACGCTTGACGCGTTCGATGTCGGCGACCTCGAGTCCCGTCAGCAGCGTGCGCACGCCGCAGGAGATGTCGAACCCCACCCCGCCCGCGGAAACGATCCCGCCGGCGTCCGGATCGAACGCCGCCACACCGCCGATCGGAAAGCCATAACCCCAGTGCGCATCCGGCATCGCGAACGAGGCTTTGACGATGCCAGGCAGGGCAGCGACGTTGGCCACCTGCTCGGGCACTTTTTCGTCCATGGCGCGGATCAGAGCTTCATCGGCGTAGATCACGCCGGGCACGCGCATCGCACCGGTCGCCGGCAAATGCCACTCGCATTCGGCCTTGCGAGTCAACCGCGAGATGTCCATGGCCTGTTAGACATCCACCACGCACTGCGCGATCCACACGCTATCCGGACCTTGGGCGACCGACAGCGCCGAATAGGTTGCGCCCTTGACCTCCACCCTTGGACGATGACGCTCGCGATCGAGCGGCTCGCCCCACGCGGTCGCCTCCAGTCGATGGTCCGAGAGCTTCACCTCGAAGCGGCCGAAGACGGCGCTTCGCGTGGCCATCTCGTAGATAAGCGCATTGAGCCAGTCGATGAAGAGCAGCTCGTCGTCGGGCGCCTCGCAGCGGATATCGACCGCATCTCTCGAGACGACGCGAGCCGGATCGGTCAGCACCGCGGTGAGCGCAAGCGCGGCTTGTGCGAATGCCTCCTCCCGCGTCGCGCCGATGCCGCGGACCCCTACGTCGGCTCCGTGGGGAAAATGTTCCCAGGCCATGGCGTTTGTTCACTCAACGCCGCAGGATCGCCACGACCTCGTCGTCGTCGACCTGGGGGAACCGGCGATAACACTGGCTGATGGCGAAGCACTCCATCGATGCATCGAGGCAGGCGAGCTCGTCGGCGTGCGGTCGTACCCTCTCGACAGCCTGACGCGCGCCGACCGGGACGGCGCAAACGAGATGCTGTGGTCGTTTCGCGGCGACCGCATGCAGCGCGGTGATCATCGTCGCGCCCGTCGCGAGACCGTCGTCGACGACGATCGCAATCCGCCCGGCCGGGTCGAGGGGGGCTCGTGCGGGCGTGTATTGGGCACGGCGGCGGCGCATGGTCTCGAGCTGCACGGCCACTTCGCGTTCGATGTATTCGTGCGTCGCGCCGCTCGCTTCCGCGTGCTCGGCGATGTAGGTCCAGCCGGTCTCGTCGACCGCGCCGATCGCGAACTCCGGGTTGCCCGGCGCGCCGAGCTTGCGTGTCAGTACGACGTCCAGATCGCCGTCCAGTCGCTCGGCCAGGATCGCACCCATCGGCACCGCGCCGCGTGGAATCGCCAGCACAATCGGGCCTTTTCCCCGCCAATGGGCGAGCGCCGCCGCAAGCTGCTCGGCGGCGTCGCTTCGGTCCCGGAAGATCATGTCTCGTAGTCCTGCGGCACCAAGCGCAGCGCGGCGCGCTCCGCTTGCGGTCGGCAAGACGCTACGATTGTAATCCCGCGAGATCGTGGTGCCGCAGTTTCGGCGATGCTGTACTGCTGTGCGCGGAGAGGGTGGTCGCAGGCGGCTGGATCAGACGCCCTGGTAGGTAAGGAGCAATGCCCCGCTATCGAACGTCTTCGTGGCCACGAGCCTCAGCTTAACGTGACCGGAGGATTCTCCGAAGAGAGGTATTCCCCTTCCCAGCGCGATGGGGTGAACGACCAGGTTGTATTCATCGATGAGACGCAACCGTATGAGATCATGCACCAGCGTTGCGCTGCCTCTCACGATGATGTTCTTGCCGGGCTGCTGCTTCAGGCGGGTCACCTCTTCCGCAACATCGGCCGTGGCGAAGCGGGAATTGCTCCAGTCGAGCCTTTCCAGGGTCCTGGAGAAAACGACCTTGGCGATCTCGTCGAGGAGCGCAGACATCTCGTCGCCCGCATCCCCGAACTTGGCTTGGTACTTGCCCAACGGGCCGGGCGCGGTCTTAGCGGACCAATAGGCGATCTGCTGCAAGTACGAAACGCGTCCGATCAGCATCGTATCCGCCTCGCGTAAGAACTCGGTGACGCACTCGACCTGTGCCGGACCCAGGAAAGGGAATAACCAGTCGAGCTCGCCATTCGGCCCTCCCACGTATCCGTCGACCGAGACGTTCATCAGCAAGACTAGTTTTCTCATGGACCGTCCTCCTTGAAAGTGTCCTCGCGGGGCCGGGTCGCGCGTCGATCGTGAAAGGATTGTGTACAATGTACACATAGGCTAGCAGAAGTTGTGAACGGTGTCCACATGAAAGCGATGACGAAGAGCAAGGCAGGAAGGGGGCCCAGGCGCAGCACGTATCGCCACGGGGACCTGCGTCGCGCGCTGATCGATGCGGGCATTCGATTGGCGCGGGAAGGCGGCCCCGATGCGGTCGTGCTGCGCGAAGCGACGCGGCGTGCGGGCGTCGCTCCGAACGCGGCGTACCGGCATTTCGCGAGCCGGGAAGACCTGTTGAAGGCGGTCCGCGCGAGCGCTCTGTCCGCGTTGGCGGTCAGGATGGAGAGCGAGGTCGCCAAAATACGTACAGGAAAACGTCCGGCGGACTTCGCCCGCGCGAGCTTACGCGCGGTAGGTACCGGCTACCTGCGATTCGCACGGGAGGAAAGCGGGTTGTTTCGAGTCGCGTTCTCCGGCCCGTTCGATGCCGAGCCGACGGCGGATCCGGCGAAGGCCGGGCAGACGGGACTCAACCCCTTTCAGCTTCTGGGCGCCGCGCTGGATCGGCTCGTCGCCGCGGGAGTCCTTGCCGCGGAGCGCCGAGCCGGGGCGGAATACCTGGCATGGTCAGCCGTGCACGGGCTCGCCCTGCTCATGATCGCAGGGCCACTGCACCGGCTCACTGCTGCGCAGGCGCATGCTGTTGGGCAACGCCTGCTGGACGTGGTGGAACGAGGGCTTTAGCGACCCGGCAGTTTGCAACAGGCGTTGCACGTGAGGCTCGCCCACGGCAACATCAGAGGTCATCGTAGGGTAGAGGCCGTCATGCCGCGCTTTTCGGCGAATCTCTCGTTCCTGTACACGGAGGTACCGTTCCTCGATCGCTTCGCCGCCGCGGCGCGCGATGGATTTCGGGCGGTCGAGTTCGCCTTCGGCTATGAGTTTCCTGCAGAAGA
>VBCL01000278.1:0-251 GCA_005888865.1 Betaproteobacteria bacterium
CCCAGCGTGCAGAAGTCGGTGCTCGTCCCCTACAGCGCGGAGCAGATGTTCGAGCTGGTCGCGGCCATCGAGGATTATCCGAGGTTCCTCCCGTGGTGCGGCGGCGCGTCCATCCTCGAGCGCGGTCCCGAAGAAGCGCTGGCGCGTCTCGACATCAACTATCACGGCGTGCGCACGCATTTCGTTACGACCAACCGCAACGAACGTCCGGAGCGGATCGCGATCGAGCTGCGAGAGGGTCCCTTTCGTCA
>VBCL01000278.1:479-2959 GCA_005888865.1 Betaproteobacteria bacterium
CGTGGTGACGGTGGTCTACGCGCTGCCAGGGCGGGCGGTCGAGATCGATCTTCGTCTGGACGAGGGCGCGACGGTCGCCGAAGCGATCGGGCGCTCGGGCATCGCCGTCCGGTTTCCGGAAGCAGCGCAAGCCCCGGTCGGCATCTTCGGCAAGCGCGTCGCGCGCGACGCGAAGCTCGCGGCCGGCGATCGCGTCGAGATCTATCGGCCGCTCATCGCTGACGCAAAATCGGCGCGCCGTCGGCGGGCGGCGCGGCGGTAACGGCGCTTCTGTCAACCCTTGGCGCCGCGCCGGCGCAACGTAGCTTCGATCGCCTCGAAGCCCTCGCGTCTCGCCCAGGAGAGCGCTGTTGCGCCGCTGTCGTTTCGGTGGTTGATGTCCGCCCCTCGGCCGAGCAGTAAGTCGACCGTTGCGGCATGCCCGCCGCGCACGGCCATCATCAGGGCGGTCGTGCCGTTCGGCGCCGCCGCGTCAATCGTTGCACCGGCGTCGAGCAGATAGCGCACGACCTCGTCGTTCCCGTTGGTCGCGGCGTAGATCAGCGGCGTCCAGCCGGGCCTATCGAGCGCGGCGCCACGACGGAAGAGCTTCTGCACAATCGCGAGATGGCCCGAGAGCGCGGCGACCATGATCGGTCGATCGCCGAACGGATTCGCGGCGTCGACCTTGGCGCCCGCCGCGAGCAACGCGTCGAGCGTCGGCTCCCAACCGGCCCGGGCGGCGACGACGAGCACGGGCTCACCGTTCGGGTCAACCGTGTTCGGATCCATGCCCCGAGCGAGCATTGCGCGAACGGCGCTCACGTCGTCGGTCGTCACCGCACGAATGAAGGCGTCGTAGAGCGCCTGCGCAAAGAGCCCCGAGGACGCCAGCAGGAGCATCAACGCGAACACGGCCCCGCCCAAGCGACCGTGTCGAGCACTAATGTGCGTGCGCATTCACACCGAACAGGCGGAAAAAATTGGCCGAAGTCGCCGCCGCAATCTCATCGACGGCGACATCACGCAGCCGCGCGATCTCCTCGGCGACGTAGCGCACGTACGCCGGCTGATTCGTCTTGCCTCGGAAGGGTACCGGCGCGAGGTACGGCGAATCGGTCTCGATCAGCATTCGCTCGAGCGGCACGCGCCGCGCCACCTCCTTGAGGGCTGCCGCGTTCTTGAACGTGACGATGCCCGAGAACGAGATATGAAAGCCGAGCTCGATGGCAGCAGCGGCCACCTCCCAGGTCTCGGTGAAGCAGTGCATCACGCCTCCGGCATCCCCGGCCCGCTCTTCGCGCATGATGGCGAGCGTGTCGTCGGCCGCGGAGCGTGTGTGGATCACCAGCGGCTTGCCAGTCTCGCGGGCGGCGTGGATGTGGTTGCGGAAACGCTCGCGCTGCCAGGTCAGGTCGCCCGTCAGCCGGTAGTAGTCGAGCCCCGTTTCGCCGATCGCGACGACTTTTGGCCGCGCCGCGAGTGCCACCAGCTCGGCGACCGAGGGCTCCGCCCCGTCTTCCGTATCGGGGTGCACACCCACGGTCGCGTACAGATTCGGATGGTCGGCGGCGAGGCGTAGGACTGCGGGCAGCTCGGTAAGGGTGACGCTGATGCACAGTGCGTGCGTCACCCGGTTGGCAACCATAGCCTCGAGCACGGCCGGCAGGTCCGCCGCCAGCTCGGGGAAGTTCAGATGACAATGGGAGTCGACAAACACGGCAGTAGCGCTTGGACTTCGGAGATTTGCCGCCGCGTTAACCGGGACATCAGCGAGCTAGCGCCAACGCAACGAGTAGTTTGGCTTCCGCCGCGTTGACCGGCGCGGCAGCGCCGGGTCCAACCGGCGCGGCAGCGCCGGTCGAACGCGGCGAGTTAGTGCGTCACTTTGTGACGCACTAACCTACATTGTGTGGGTGGGACGGTTCGACGCCAGCATCTCACCCAGGACCTTTTCGATCTGCGCGCGTGCCGACGCACCCGTCTCGTCAGTGGTGAACTGGACCCCGATACCCTGGGTCCGGTTACCCTGCACGCCTTCGGGCGTAATCCAGACGACCTTGCCCTGCACCGCGATGCGCTGCGGATCGTCCATCAACGACAGCAACATGAATACTTCCTCACCCAACTGGTATTGCCGGTTGGTCGGAATGAAGATGCCGCCCCCCTTGAGATACGGCATGTAGGCGGCATACAGCGCGGCCTTCTCGCGGATATTGAGCGACAACACACCCGGCCTCGCCACCGCGGGAGGGGTCGAATTGCCGTTGGGGCGGTCGCTCATCGACGTTAGTCGCCATCTCTCTGCGCGAATGCCGCGCGATACTCGAACAGCAGCGCCTCCGCGACCAGTCGCGGGACCAATGGATGGCCGAGAAGCGAGCGCTGCTGCAGCAGCGCTCGATAATAGCGGAACAGTGCTACCCGCGCCACCCGCGCGCCGAGGCGCGCCAGGGCTTCCTTCCGGTCGGGATTGAACCGCGGCGCGCCGCCGCTCGCGA
>VBCL01000278.1:3229-4381 GCA_005888865.1 Betaproteobacteria bacterium
AGACGCGCGTATTGATCGCTGACGAGCAGCAGGAAGGTCCCGGACGGCGGCTCCTCGAGAGTCTTCAGCAGCGCGTTGGCGGCCGCCCCATTCATCGCCTCCGCGGGGGCAATCAGGACCACCTTGGCGCGCTGGCGGTGCGCGGTCAGTTGCGCGAATTCGATCAGCTCCCGGATCCGATCGACGACGATCGCGTCGACCGGCTTGGAACCGCCGTCCTCGTCGTATTCCACCGGCTCGATCAGCCTCAGGTCCGGATGCGCGCCTGCGGCGACGTAACCGCAGCTCGGGCAGTGCCCGCATGCGCTGCCATCGCCGCGCGGCTCTTCGCACAGCAACGCCTTCGCGAAATGCAGCGCCAGGCTCCGCTTGCCGATGCCGCGGCGACCCGTGATGAGCAGCGCGTGCGGCCATCGGGCGCGCGCGGCGAGCGCAGTTGCGGCGGCCGCGCCCTGCCAAGGGAGCAATGGCCGCCAGGACATCGGCCTCGGTTCGAGCGGGTCGGTCATCGATGCAATTCTGCGACGATCGTTTCAAGCTCCGCGCGTACGTCGGCGCGCGGACGCGTCGCATCGACGACTCGCATGCGCCGGGGCTCGGCACGCGACCGTTCGAGATACACGTCGCGGACCCGCGTGAAGAACTCGCCTTGCTCGCGCTCGAACTTGTCGAGAGCGCGCCCCCTGGCGAGGCGCTCGCGAGACCAGCGTCAAGTCGGGCCGGAAGTCGCCGAGCGCAACGCGCTCCAGTGCCGCGATCGTCTCCTGCGCGACGCCGTGGCCGCCGCCCTGGTAGGCGTAGGTCGCGTCGGTGAACCGGTCGCAGACGATCCACGTCCCTTCGGCGAGCCTCGGCCAGATCTCGCGCTCGCAGTGCTCGCGCCGCGCGGCAAACATGAGCAGCGTCTCGCCGAGGCGCGTCATCGGCTCGTGCAGCAACAACTCGCGCAGGCGTTCGCCGAGCAGCGTGCCTCCGGGCTCCCGCGTCGTCCAGACCCGCCGCCCGTCTCGTTCGAGCCCTTCCTGGATCCAGGGCAGATGCGTGCTCTTCCCCGCACCGTCGATGCCTTCGAGGCTGATGAAGCGCCCCCGGGGAAGGGTTTCGGACATGGCTAGCGAGCGCTCTTCTGGTATTTTGCCACCGCGCGATTGT
>VBCL01000278.1:4462-9334 GCA_005888865.1 Betaproteobacteria bacterium
GTCGGCGGCAAACCGTCGCGCACATAAGTGTTGTAGGCGCTATCGGCGTCAAGATCGCGCCTGGTGAGGTTGCCGTCGAAGCGCTCGCCGATGCCGTAAATCACCGTCGGGTCGGCCTGCAGCCGCATGCCATGCTGCAGCCGGTTGACGAGGACCGAGGCGATCAGCGGCCGGTCGGCGGCGCGGCCAGTCTCCTTCTCGACGATCGAGGCCAGCACCAGCGCCTCGTAGGGCGAGCTTAGCGGAAGCCCCGGAGCGCGCGCTTCCCAGGCGGCATCCAGACGATGCCGCATCGTGCGATGCGCGCGGGCCAGCAGCGAGGCATCGGTCGCACCGGCTACAAAAAAGTAGGTGTCCGGAAAGAACCAGCCTTCGGCTTGCGCACCGCTCGCGCCGATCGCGCGCATCAGCTCGGCGTCGGGAAGATCGAGCACGGTCTTGGCGACGTCCTGTTCCGCGCGCAAAGCCTCGCGCAGATCGCGCAACGACCAGCCTTCCACGATGGTGAAGCTCGTTTGCGTGACGTCGCCCTGCGTGAGCTTTGCAAGCAATCCGCTCAACGATGTGCCCGCGGGAATCTCGTAATTGCCCGCTTTGATCATGCGGTCGACACCTTCGAGGCGACCCAGCGCAACCAGCGTCCAGTCCGCGCGCAGCACGCCGGCACCGGTGAGATCGTGGGCAACGGCGCGCAGCGTCGCACCGGAGCGCACCGTGAACTCGAAGGGTTGCTCCGGCAACGGCAACGGCTGCCGCGTAACCCACCAGAACGCAGACGCGCCGGCGATGAGCGTGAGAACCAGCAAGGCAGACAGACGTCGCAGCACGAAGAGGAGACCGCGTAAAACGGAATCGGACGATTATAATGGCTCGATGCACTCGCCGGTCCGCCGCAAGCACGCCGATCGCGGCTTCACGCTGATCGAGATCATGGTCGTCATCGTGATTCTCGGCATTCTCGCCGCGCTGGTCGTGCCGCGGATCATCGAGCGCCCCGACGAGGCCCGCGTCATCGCCGCCAAGAACGACATCGCGGCGATCATGCAGGCGCTTAAGCTCTACCGGCTCGACAACCAGCGCTATCCGACGACCGAGCAGGGCCTGACTGCGCTCGTCATCCGTCCGACCGCGCCCCCGGCGCCGCCGAACTGGAAGCCCAACGGCTACCTCGAGCGCCTGCCCAGGGATCCTTGGGGTAACGCTTACCAGTATCTCAACCCCGGGCTTCACGGCGAGATCGACGTGTTCAGCTTCGGCGCCGACGGGCAGCCTGGAGGCACGGGTTTCGACGCCGACATCGGCTCATGGGACCTGTAGGCGGTGGAAAACTGCTGCGCGACGTTTTCTGACCGCCTGCCCTTGCCTCCACGGTTCCGCGGTTTCACGCTGGCCGAGATTCTCGTGGTGCTGTTCGTGGTCGGCATCGCCGCAGCGCTTACTTTCGCACAGCTCGACCGCGATCCGCGGGACACGCTCGAGCGCGAGGGCCGTCGCTTCGCGGCCGCGCTCGAGCATGCCGCGCTCCTCGCCCAGTGGAAGAACCAGACCCTCGGCGTCTCCGCTGGGGGCGGGGTGTATCGCTTCTGGCGTCGCGGGACCCCGAGCGAGGGCAATGGCGAAACCTGGCTCGCGCTCTCCGACGACGACGTGCTCGCGCCGCGTGCGCTTCCCGCGCCCTTGATGGCAGTTCCGCGCCTTTACGCGGGAGCGCCGGTGCCGAGCGAAGCCGTGCTGCCGCTTTCTCCCAGCGGCCGCAACGAGCCGTTCGTGATCGCACTCGCGTCTCCGGAATGGCAGATCCTGCTTACCGCGGACCCGCTGAACCGGGTCGCGCTCATCGGCCCGACGCCGCGCTGACCGTACTCGTGTCGCTGCGCCGCGGCCGTTCCGCCTTGCTCAGGACAGGTCGTTCGACTGGGCTCAGGACAGGCCCTTCGACTGGGCTCAGGACAGGCTTCACGCTCGTCGAGGTGCTGGTGGCGCTGGCGATCGTTGCCGTGGCGCTGGCCGCGGGTTTTCGCAGCGTTGCGCAAAGCTCGGAAAGCGCGACTGCGCTCAAGGGCCGCACGCTTGCGCTCTGGGTCGCGCAGAACCGGCTGGCCGCCGCGCAACTCGAGACGCCCGGCCCGGCGATTGGCGAGCGCGACGGCAATGAGACCCAGGCCGGCGCGCTTTTCGCATGGCATCAAGCGGTGACCGGCACGCCGAATCCGGCGTTTCGTCGCGTCGAGATCACCGTCGCCGATGCCGGGCGGCCCGAATACGTGCTGGCGCGCCTCGTCGGTTACGTCGGCCGCTCCGCGCAATGATTCGCTCCGGAGGAAGATTGCAGCAGCGCGACACTTCGACTTCGCTCAGGACAGGCCCTTCGACTTCGCTCAGGACGGGCTTCACGCTACTCGAAGTGCTGATCGCGATCGCGATCGTCGCACTGATCTCGGTGCTGGGTTATCGCGCACTCGCGGCGCTGTCCGACAGCGAAACCAAGCTCGCGGCAGAGGCGACGCGCTGGCGCACGCTCGATTTATTCTTCGCCCGGCTCGAAGGCGATTTGCGCCAGGCGATGCCGCGGCAGGCTCGTTTGTCGGAAGCACGCGAAGCGGCGTGGGGTGGCGCGAGCGACGCCGCGGGCAACGGCCTGCTCGCGTTTTCGCGCGCCGGCCCGGAATTCTCGCTCGAGGCGGCGAGCGCGGGGCAGCGCCTGGCCTATCGGTTTCGCGAAGGCACCGTCGAGGTGCTGTACTGGGCGGGCTACGATCGGCCTCGCGGCGTCGATCCGACGGCGTACCCGCTGCTCGACGGCGTCACTGCTTTCCAGCTCGCGTATCTGACCAAGGATGGGGCATGGGTCGATACCTGGCCGCGCACCGGAGAGAGCGAGTTGCCGCGCGCGGTCAAGGTCGACTTGACGCTCGCTTCGGGCGAAACGATCGAACGATGGCTCGCGCTGCGCTGAAAATTCGCGGAGCGGCGATCGTCATGGCGATGCTGCTCGCCGCGCTGGCCGCCACCATTGCCGCGACGCTCATCTGGCAGCAGCAGCGCTGGGTCGGCGAGCACGAGCGGCGACGTGATCAGGTTCAGGCACAGGCGCTGGCGATGGCCGGTGTGCAATGGGCCCGTCAGATCCTGTTCGAGAATGCGCCCCCGTCGACGGTCCATCTCGGCCAGCCCTGGGCGTTTCGCCTGCCAGCCACACCGATCGAGAACGGCGCGATCGGCGGCTATATCACCGACGCGCAAGCCGGGCTCAACGTGAACAATCTCGCGGCCGGCGGCACTGCGTCCGACGCCGCCCGAGGCGCGTTCCAGCGCCTGTTCAGCCAGCTCGGCATGCCGGCCTCACTGCCCAACGGGTTCATCGACTGGGTCGATGCCGACAACGAGGTCACCGAGGGCGGCGGCGCCGAGGATGCCTACTACCTCGCGCAAGCCATTCCCGGCCTCGCCGCGAACGCGCCCGTGCGCCGCGTCGGCGAATTGCTCGCGGTGCGCGGCGCGAGCATTGCGCTGCTCCCGCGCCTGTTGCCCTTTGTCGACGCGGTCGATGCCCCGACGGCGGTCAACGTCAATACCGCGCCGGCTGAAGTGCTGATGGCGGCGGTCGGCGGGCTCAGCGCGACGGCGGCCGCCGCACTGGTCGCGAGCCGCGCGAACATGCCTTTCGGCAGCGTCGCCGATTTCCGCAGTCGGCTCCCCGGCGGCGCGCTCGTCATCGACGAGACGATGTTGAGCGTGAAGAGCGACTGGTTCGTCGTGTCGATCGATGCGCGACAAGGCGACACGATCGCGCGCGCTCGCGCCCTGCTCAAGCGTTCGACCACACCGAGCGAGTGGCCAACGCTGGTGTGGCAGACGGTCGAATGAGCGGCGTTCAATTGATTGTTTCCGAGGACCGCCTCGATCGGTCGAGTACAATCGCCGCGGACCCGGTCCGCACCAGAACCTGATGGCGTCGACTTCAACCACGCTGCGCGTATTCATCGACGAGCCGCCCGATGCGGAGCGCGCCGCGCAGTGGGCGCTCTTCGATGGCGCAGGCCGCCTCATCCGCGACGGTCGCGACAAGCCTGCGGAGTGGCCCGGCGCCGAGCGCAAGGAAGCCGTCATTGCGGCGATGCGCGGCCGGCTCGTCACGCTCGAGCTTCCTCCTCTGCCGCCTGCCCGCACCGAGGCTGCCGCGCGCTACGCGCTCGAGGACCAGCTGGCCGACGCCCCCGACGACAGCCACGTGGCGTTGGCCCCACAGAGCGCAGACGGGACCTTGCGCGTCGCGATCGTCGCCGACGCGTGGATGAGCGCTTTCGTCGCCGCGTCGCAGCAGCGCAGCCTGGACTGGGATCGCGCGCTGCTCGAGAGCGATCTCGCCCCTGCGGCGCCCGGAAGCTGGCGCTGGTGTGCGACGTCGATCGCACGGCCGGGTTTCGTCGCCGCCGGCCGAGCTAACGCTGGCGCTGTCGCGTGGCCGCGCGGATTTGCCCAGCGAGATCCGGGTTGACGTTGAGGGGGCCAGTGCCGATCTCCTCGCTCGCTCGCGCAGCGCGACCGGTGTCGAGTTCGTTGCCGGCACGCCATGGCGATGGGCCGAGGCATCCGTCGACGCATTTGCCAGCGCGATCGATCTGCTGGGCGGACGCTACGGCGCTCCACCACGCTCGCCCGCGCGCGCCGTCGACCGGTTGTTGCGGCCTGCACTCTGGATCGCCGCGATTGCAATCGGCATCCACATCGTCGCGAGCGTCGGGCAGTGGACCTGGCTGCGCTGGCAGTCTTTCGGGGTCGACCGCGAGCTGGCCGCGCTGGCACGCGCCGCCGTGCCGGAGTTCGCGGCGGGAACGTCGCCCGACGCGTCGCCAGCGGCGGCGCTCGCAC
>VBCL01000278.1:9349-10994 GCA_005888865.1 Betaproteobacteria bacterium
TGCTAGCACGTGCCGCGCCGGCGCTGGCCGCGTTGCCCTCGGGCACGCTGCGTTCGCTCTCTTACGCCGACGGTCATGTCGTCCTCGACCTTCAGAAACTCGGCGGCTCCGAGCCTTCGCGGCTGCAGCGCGAGCTCGCCCGTGCGGGGCTGGTCGCGATCTCTGCGCCCACCGCGGGCGGCGCGCGCTTGCGTATCGGATGGAACTGATGGCCGCGCAGAGGCCCGTGAACGCGCGCGAAGCGCTGGCCCAGTGGTGGCAATTGCGCTCGCGCAGCGAGCGACGCGTGCTGCTGGCCGTCGGAGCCGTGGTCGCGCTGGCGCTCGCATGGTTGATCGTGTGGCAACCGCTCGAACGTGACAGCGAACGGCTCGCCCGCCGTCTCGCGAGCGACCGGGCCGCGCTCGCCGACGCGCGGCGCGCCTCGGACGAAATCGCCGGGCTCACGCGTGCCCCCGCCGCGCCGATCGCCGCGGACCCGCGCGCCGTGCTCGACGGCGCATTGGCGGCGCGAAACCTGAGGAGCGCGGCCAGCACGATCGAGCGTCTCGACGACGACCGCGTCCGCGTCACGCTCGACAGCATCGGATTCGACGCGTTAGCGGCGCTGCTCGACGCCTTGCAGCGCGATGCGCGCCTGCGTGCGGTGGAGGTCGTCGCCACGGCGCGCGTCGAGCCCGGACTGGTGCGCGCCGACCTGACGCTGACGCGCTAAGGAACCTGATGCGGGTCGCGATCGCCATCCTCGTCGGCGCCGTCCTGCTGGCGATCGCTCTGGCGATCAGTGCGCCGGCGAGCCTGCTCGACGGCCGCGTGGCCGCGATGTCGGACGGTCACCTGCGGATCGCCGACGCGGAAGGCACCCTGTGGAACGGCTCGGGTCAACTGCTGCTCGTGCCCAGCGGAACGCGGCGTGCGCTCGCCTGGCACATCGACCCGTGGCCACTGCTGCGCGGCGAGGTCCAAGGCACGATCGCCGTCGACGCGGATGCACAGCGCGCCGATTTCGCCTACGGCCACAACGACTTCGAGCTGCGTCACTTCGATCTCTCGGTGCCGATGGAAAGTGTGCTGAAGACCGCGGGCGTGCCCGGCGCACTGACGACCGCTGGCGGCAGCGTGACCGCCCACATCGAGCGCCTGGTGCAAACGCCGGACGCGATCGATGCGCAGCTCACCCTGCAATGGCGTGACGCGAGCGTGCCGGGGCTGCGGCCGGGCGAGCGCATCGCATTGGGTGAGGTACGCCTCGACGTCGATGGACATGGGCCGGAGATCGCCGGCGCGCTTTCCAATCGCGGAGGCGACGTCGAGATCGCGGGGCGTGTGTCCGTCAGTGCGGCGCTCGCGTCTCGGCTCGATGCGACCCTCCGCCCGCGTGACGGAATCGATCGCGACCGCGCCGACGCGGTCGCCGCGGCGTTGTCTTTCATCGGGACCGCCGACGGCCAGGGCGGTTACCGGCTCGCGTGGCCGCGGTCGTGAGCGTGAGCCGTCACCGCCGCCGCCCTCACTCCCCGCGCGCTCGCGCGAACGCTGCCGCCGCGGCTGTCGGGTCTTCGGTTGCGCACGCTCACGCGCGCACCCGGTTTCGCGCCATCGATGGGCTGCGCGGCTTCGCGATCTGCCTGATGGTCATCTATCA
>VBCL01000279.1:0-4354 GCA_005888865.1 Betaproteobacteria bacterium
ACGGCGCGCCAAGCTTGTGGTCGGTACCGCCGTGACATCCGATGCAAGGTGCGATGTTGCGCAACGGGTCACCAACCCGCACCAATGCGGGCGCCGAGCTCTCACTGTATCGCGCGGGTGCCGTGCGCGCCTTGGGCACCGAGTCGTAGTAGGCCGCGATGTCGGCGATGTCGCGGTCGGAGAGGTTGCTCGACAACGCTTCCATGAAGGAATGGATACGGTGGCCGTGCTTGTAGTCCTCCAACTGCTTGATCACCACCTCCGGGTATTGCCCCGCGAGGTTGGGCGCGTTGGCCTCGCTCATGCCTTGCACCCCATGGCACATGCTGCACTGCTGGAGCGCGATCGTCGCGCCCCGCCCGACGGCGTCGCTCGAGCCCGGCAGCGCCATCGCAGGCGCGAGAACGACGCTGGTGGACAGCGGGCCCGCCTTGTCGGTTGCCGTGCCGGCGCCCCAGTTGGCGGGCAATCCCGCCGCCCGGCAGATGCTGGCCCAGATGCCGCCCGCGGTGTAATCGCGCTGTACCGAGGGCAGCACCACGAATCCCACGAGGAACGACAGCACGGTTAGGACGACGAACGACACGACGCTCCATCGGAACCACGGGTTGCCCCACGCATAGAGGCGCTCGTCCTCCATCATGGTCCACCGATGGTAATCGCGGGCACAGACGTCTCCTTGAGCAGCGCAAGCTGCACGATCGGGTAGCCGTAGTTCACGACGGTAAGCCCGATCATCATCGCCACCCACAGACCGAACGTGTTCAACGCCGCAGGCGTGCGCTCGTTCGCGTAAGCCGTGCGACTGAAAGTGTACGGCGCCGGCGTCGCAGCGCTACTGCCCGCGCGGGCAAGCACGTACACGAACAGGAACGCCGAGATCACGAGGAGCAGCCCGCCCAGCGTCGACGCCGTAACCGTCCACGCCTGAGGCTGCAACGCGGGGTTGGAATAGTCGTAGTACGCCATGCGGCGAGGCATGCCCAGCAATCCCACGAGATGCCACGGCATCGAGAGCACCAGCATGCCGACGAACCACAGCCACAGCTGCGTATTGATGAGCCTTCGCGGAAGCGGCGCGCATCGCGTGAGCTGCGGCCACAGGTCGTAGGCGATCATGAAATACATGATCACGATGGCGCCGCCAAAGATGAGGTGGAAGTGCCCAGTCACCCACTGCGTGTTGTGCACTGACTCGTTGAGCTGGTAGCTCATGTTGATGATGCCGCCCGCCCCGCCGAAGCCCAGCATGACGAACGAGAAGGTCACCGCCAGCATCATCGGGTTGTCCCACGGCAGCGCCTTCACCCAGCCCAGGAGACCCGTGCCGCCGCGTAGCCGGCCCGCGATCTCGACTGAGGCCACGATTGTGAACACCGTGAGGAGCGTCGGCACCGACACCACCGCGGTCATCGCCGCGTGCACGAACTTGAAGCCCGCGCCGACCTGCGGATCGGCGAACAGGTGATGGATGCCGATCGGCATCGAGAACACGAGGAACAGCACGAAGGCCACGCGCCCCATCGTGTCGCTGTACAGCCTGCCGGCGATCGCTCGCGGGACAATGGTGTAGAACGCGATGTACGCCGGCATCAGCCAGAAATACACGATCGCGTGCAGTGTCCACGAAAAGAATACGCGCGACAGGCCCGCGTCGATGGTGCTCTTGAAGCCGAGCGCGACCGGCAATATGAGAAAGAGCACTTCGATGGCCGCGCCGACGGACGTCCAGGCCCACAGGTACGCGCCCGTCACGTTGCCGAACATGGCGAGCGGTATCGCGCGCCCCGGATTGTCCTTTTTCCAGGCGCGCAGATTGATCGACATCAGCGCAACCCAGATCCACGAGCCGACCACGACCAGCACGACGCCGATGTAATAGAAGGGACTCGCGATCATCGGCGGGTAGAACGTGTACAGGACGGACGCCTTTCCGCTGGCCACGGTGGCGGCGGCCATCACCGTGCCGGCGACGACGAGCCAGAAGCCGGCCCACGCCCAGCGCAAACCGACCAGCGGCCGCTTCAGCGCGAGCTCGGTGATCGCGTAGCCGAAGCCCATCGCGACCAGCGTCGGCAGCACGTATGCCATGACCGTTCCGTGCGCGGTCACTGATCGATAGTAGTGCTCCGGATTGTTGACCCACGCGTGCAAGGGACTACGCACGTACATCTGCCATTCGCCGAGCAGGATGGCGAGCAGGAAGCCCGCGAAGGCGACCCAGAAGTGCGCCAGCACGAGCTTCCTAGCGAGAAACACAGCTCACCCTTTCTCCGCGGCGCGTCCGCGTGAGGAACTCGTCGAGGGCGATGACCTGCACCCTCGCCCACATCGCCTCGTGGCCGGTGCCGCAGTACTCGTGGCAAGGCATGAGGTGCTCGCCGGTCTTGCGAAACGTCGTGGTGAACGTGGCCACGAACCCCGGCACCAGCATGACGTTCGCGTTGGTCGTGCCGACGATGAAGCCGTGCACGGCGTCCGTGCTCGTGCCGCGGAATGTGACGGGCGTTTCCGCGGGAACGACGATGCATTGCGGCTCGAACGAATATTGCTGGGCGACGAGGCGTGCGATCACCCTGCCGTCGGGAGCAACGCTCGTTCCGAGATTGCTTTCGACGAACTCTCCCGTGACGTGAAGGTTGCGCGGGTCAATTGTCTCGACTCGCGAGGGCGGCATCGCCGCCCATTGCAGCCCGGTGAAAATCATCATCGCCACGAGCAGCACGATGATGATGCCGACCACGAACGCCCAGCGGCGCTCCGCGGCGGCGGCGACTCCATGCGAGTCGGGCGGCGCACCGGGAGGCACCGCGGCGGCATTCACTGCACGGCCCCTCGCGGGAGGTAGACCAGGAAATAGAATCCGAAATAGATCGCTACGACGATCGCCGCGGCGATGCCCGCCAGAGCAAAGGCACCGGAGGGTCCGCGCCGGACGATTTCGTCGACCTTGGCGTCGCTCTGGTCGTCATCGCTCTGTACGGGCGTCATAGTCTCTCCTCATTCCGGCAGAAGCGTGCGCAGCTCGTTCGCCTGCGTGGGCGTGACCGGCGTGCCGTTGTTCTCCCAAGCCACGCGGATGTAGGTCACAACGGCGGCGACCTCCGCGTCGGTCAAGATGTGCGCGAACGGCGGCATTCCGTGTGGTCGCGGATTCTTGCGCGTGCCCGGCGGATAGCCGCCGTTCAGGACCATCCGAATGGAGTTCACGGGCGAGGCCATTGTGATCGATTGATTGCCGGCGAGCGGCGGAAACTGCGGCGGCTGTCCCCTCCCCTCGGCACCGTGGCACATCGCGCACTGCGTCGCGTACACCTTGCGGCCGGTTTCCATGACGTTCGGACTGACTAGACGCGCCTGGCTCGTTGGTGGCGGCTCGGAATCGCGCTTGGGCAGCGTTTTGAGGTACACCGCCATGGCTTCCACGTCTTCGTCGGACACGTACTGCAGGCTGTTGTAGACGACCTCGGCCATGGGACCGTACACCGTTCCGCGATTCGAGATTCCCACCTGCAAGAGGTCGGTGATGTCCTTGATGCTCCAGTCGCCTAGGCCCGCTTCGCGATTGCTGGTGAGCGACGGCGCGTACCAGTTCTGGTTCGGAATCATTCCGCCTTCGAAGGCGTCCGACTCGCTCGATCCGCCGAGCCTGTTGATGGCGGTATGGCACATCGAGCAGTGGCCGAGGCCCTGCACGAGATAAGCGCCGCGGTTCCATTGCGCCGATTGCTTCGGATCCGGGACGTCTTCGCCCTCCTCGAAGTAGAGGGCGCGCCAGCCCAGGAGAAGATCGCGCTTGTTGAATGGAAAACGCAGCGCGTGCGCCCGGTTTTTCTGCTGGACCGGCGGCACCGACATGAGGTACGCGTAGATCGCGTCCGAGTCCTCGCGGGTGATCTTGGTGTACGACGCAAACGGCATGGCGGGATACATGAGCGATCCGTCGCGCGAGATGCCGGTATGCATCATGCGATAGAAATCGTCAGCGCTCCATTTGCCGATGCCCGTGTCGTCATCCGGAGTGATGTTCGGCACGTAGAGGTTGCCGAATGGGGTGGGCATGGCGCGCCCGCCGGCGAATTCCCGGCCTTCCGGCGCAGTGTGGCACGCCACGCAGTCGCCAGCGCGGGCGAGATACTCGCCTCGATTGAGGAATTGCGTGGTGGCGTTGGTCGCCGTCGCGGTCGCGGTGGTTTGCGGCGGCATGCCCGGGCGAAAAAGCGTCCAGGCGATTGCTGCGAGAATCACGAGCACGACCGCGCCAATGGCGATGCGAAGGCCGATGCTCATCAGCGCTGGCTCCCGCATGCGAGCGGCATGCGAACGAGATTGGGCGACTCGGGCGACGCGTCCT
>VBCL01000279.1:4415-5013 GCA_005888865.1 Betaproteobacteria bacterium
TTCATGCAGTCGGGTTCCGCCGCGTGACGGCTGCCGACGCGCCAGCGCGTGAGTTGAGCGGCGATGTAGTTGGAACGCAGCCCGACCAACCCCGGGATTCCGGGCTCCATGCCCGTCAATCGCGCTCCGTGGCAAGCCACGCAAGGCGGAATGCCCTTGCTGGTATCGCCCGCGGTCGCGATATCGCGGCCACGAGCCTCGATCTTCGCATCGGGCGCCGCCTCATCCTTGGTCTCGAACGGCGGGCGCTGCTTTGCGTAGTACTCCGCCATTTCGCGGAGATACGCGTCCGGCAAATACGCGACGAGGTAGTTCATGGGAGGGTACTGCCTCGTCCCGTCCCGAAACGCGATGAGCTGATTGTAGAGATAGCCCGCGGGCTTTCCGGCGATCCGAGGAAAGGCGCCGCTCAGGGTGCCTTGCCCGCTTTGCCCGTGGCAGGTTACGCATCCTTGCACCCGGGCCTCCATCGAGTCCAAGCTCTTGAACGCCGGCACCGCTTCGTTTTGCGCAAAGCCGGTCGAAAGGTGGAGGCAACACGCAGCAAGTACCGACGCGGCCCAAGCTTGCCGCGGCAGCGCACGCACACATCGATCCG
>VBCL01000279.1:5155-5540 GCA_005888865.1 Betaproteobacteria bacterium
ATGCTCAGTTCGGATCGACTGCAGACGTCGAACGCAATAAGATCGAAGAGTCGCAGTTGGATCGATGAAGCGTCCGGAAGAAATCAGGGCCTTCTTCGCGTACCACGATGCGCTGATGCTGCGCGAGAGCGTTCTCACCAAGGCCGAGCGCGAGATGATCGTCGTCGCGTGGCAGGTGACAACGTCTGCCTGTACTGCTTCGTCGCGCGCGGCGCGATCCTGCGCGTCTACGTGAAGAATCCGCTCATCGCCGACCAGGTCGGCGTCAATTACCTGAAGGCCCACATCACGCCGCGGCAGCGCGCGATGCTCGCGTTCGCGCTGAAGATCGCCGATCGGAGCAACGAGATCACCGAAAACGATTTACAGGCGCTGCGCGCGCAGG
>VBCL01000280.1:0-3015 GCA_005888865.1 Betaproteobacteria bacterium
TGCCTGCGAACATGCGCGAGAGCGATCCGTGGCTGGGATACTGGTTCGGTCGAGCGTGGATCTTCGTCCAGCCACAGCGAGGTCGACCGTCGATCGAGCGTGCATACGAAGCGTTCCGCGCTGCCGGCGACCTGCGAGGCGAGGCGCTGGCGCTCAGCACGATGGTGACGAGTTACTACTACGAGTGGGCGACTCTCGCGCCGCTGGAGAATTGGCTGCCCGAGTTCGAACGACTGCTGGGTGGTGTGCGGGCGAAAGATCTCGACCATGAAAGCGAGTTGCGGGCACGCTCGGCCTGGCTGATTGCGCTCCTGCTCCGCAGACCGGAAGACGAGAACATAGACCGTTGCGCAGAGCGCCTGGATCAACTCATCGACGGTGAAAGCGACTTCAACTTGCGCGTGCTGGCCGCGTCGACGTTGTTCACTTACATCAATTGGAAGACGGAGGGCGAGTCCGCTGCAGCGCTCATCGAGCGCGCCGCGCCGATCCTCGGGAGACCTGAAGTCAGCCCTTTGATGCAAGTCCAGTGGCGCACGCATCTTTCGTTCTGGCATTACACCAAAGGCCGCTACGGCGACTCGACCGCGGTGATGACGGAGGCGCGCGCCATCGCCGAGCGATACGGGCTCGAGGCTTATCTCTTCGATATCGACCATGCGGAAGCCTCCGCGCTCATCAACAAAGGCGATCACGTCGCCGCAAAGTCACGCCTGGAAGCGATGGAACGCCGCTTGTCGCCGACCCGCCGCATGCAATGGCCCTATTTCCATCACCTTCGTTCCGTGCTCGAACAGCGACTCGGCAACCGCGCGGCCGCGAGCCAGCACGCCGAGCGCGCGGTCGTGCTCGCCCGCGAATTGGACATTCCGTCGCTGCAGATGCCGCATTTCCTGGCCCGACTGGCGCAGGCTCGCGCTGCGAGCGGCGATCGGGAAGGCGCGATGCGGACGATCGACGAAGCCATCGCGCTAGCGTCCGCCGTCGACAAAAAGACGTTCGAGCAGCGGCGCACGCTTCTGCAAATCGAGGCCGACCTCAACGCCGGCGATCTGGATCGCGTTTCGGGGGGCCTCGCGGCGGTGCTCGGCGAGCACCGGGCAAGCGGCAACTTCGTGTTCATGCGCAGCCGGCCGGATCTCGCGGCCAGGCTCGCAAATCACGCGCTCGAGCACGCCATCGAAACCGATTTTGTGCGCACGCTGATAGAACGTGACGCGCTCGTTGCGCCGGCTGACGCAGGGCCGGCCTGGCCATTCCGGTTGCGCATTCGGGTGCTGGGGGGATTCGAGCTCGTTCGCGATGCGGAGCCGATGCGCTTCACCGGCAAGGCGCAGCAGCGACCGCTCGATTTGTTGAAGCTCCTGGTGGCGCTCGGCGGCGCGAACGTCGACGCGCAGCAGTTGACGGCGGCGCTGTGGCCGGAGGCGGACGGCGCCGCGGCGAAAACCTCGTTCGATTCGACCTTGTTTCGTCTGCGCAAGCTCCTCGACGTCGAGAACGCGCTGGTGTTGTCGGCAGGCAAACTCTCGCTTGCGCGCTCGCTGGTCTGGACCGATCTCTGGGCGCTCGAGGCGGCGTTCGACGCTGCGCAACCCGGCAGCCAAGCCGATGGGGCCGGCACGTCTGCCGAGCGGATGGCGCGACGCGTGCTCGACGCGTATCCCGGCCCGCTGCTGGGCGCCGACGAAAATCCGTGGATCGCGAAGCCGCGCGACGCGCTGCGCGCGCGGTTCGTGCGCACGCTCATGCGTCTGGGCGAGCAACTCGAGGCGAAACGCGACTGGGAGCGTGCCATCGACCTCTACCGGCGCGGACTCGAAGCCGACAACCTCGCCGAGTCGTTCTATCGCGGCCTGATGCGCGCCCTTGCCGCGACCGGCGACCAAGCCGAAGCGCTCAACGCGTTCCGGCGTTGCCGGGAGCTCCTGTCGATCGTCCTGGGCATCAAGCCCTCCGCCGAAACCGACCGCCTGTATCGGGAAATCGCTGCCGGCGCAGCCCGGTAAGCCGTCCTTAAGCCATCCCTCAATTCCGCGGACGATCTTCCCGTCCGCGGCGAGCCGACCGACGCCGCGCACCGGCGCGTAAGCGAATCGGTCAGCGATCCGCAAGCCCGGCGCCCGCAGACTGCGGCCTGTCCCGAGCAGCGCGCGGCAGTGCGACGGCCCGGGATCAGGAAATCCAAACGGAGAACGCACGATGACTCACAACCTGCCGGGAAAGGCTCGATCCACATCCCGGAAAACGACCCCGAAGAACCCGGTGCCGGCCGTGCAGCTCGGGCAGCCGCGCTCGCAGAAAGGGCGTGCCGCGGCGTTGAGCCCGCGCAACGGTAAGGGCGGAACAACCGTACCCAAACGCAGGAAGCCATTCGTCTTGTAGCCGAACATCGTCGAGCGATACCCCTTAACCGGGACACAAAGGAGAACAGAACAGCCATGAAATCCAAGCTCATCGGAAGCGTCACGATTGCTCTCGCACTTGCCCCGTGCTGGCGGGATCGGCTACGGCGCAGAACGCATCCACGAACACCGCCAATTCAAGCGGAAGCACGACAAGGACGGATCGATCGATCGAGTATCACAACGGCGCGGTCTTGACCGGCACCCAGATCGTTTACGTCGTCTGGTACGGCGACTGGTCGACAAACACTGCTCAGATACTCATCCTGGCCGACTTCCTCTCGAATCTCGGTTCGTCGCCGTATTTCCAGATCAATACCGGCTATCCCAACAGCGCTGGCCAAGCCCCGAGCGGTGATCTGGCCTTCGGCGGCGGTGCCACCGATGCGTATTCGCATGGTGCGCTGCTGACGGAGGCGGACGTTGCGGACGTCGTCGGCAACGCGGTCCTGACCGGAGGAGTCCCCCTCGACCCTTCCGGCATCTACGTCGTCCTGACGTCACCCGATGTCACGGTTCAGGATGGCGCGACGCAGTTTTGCCTGACCTGCTGCAATCTGCACGGGACCTCGGAGGTCGCCGGTTCGGGGTTCAGGTACGTGTTTGTGGG
>VBCL01000280.1:3071-4912 GCA_005888865.1 Betaproteobacteria bacterium
CCTCCGAGCCCGGCAGCTACGAGGCCGATGCGATGGCGTCGTGGCTGGCGGCCGCGCTGAGCGAAGTGTTGACCGATCCGCACGACGACGCGTGGTACGACCGCTACGGTCTGGAAAACGCGGAGAAGTGCGAGGGCACGTACGGGCAGACCTATACCGTCACGAATGACGCCGGCCAGCTCGCCCGAGCCAACATCAAGCTCGGCACGCGCCATTACCTGCTTCAGCAGAACTGGGTGAATGGCAAGAAGGGCTACTGCGCCATGTCCCGCTGACCAGTCGCGCGGAGGGCACATTGCCGGAAGAGACAGCCTTCGCCGCTGGAAGGATCGTGATTCATCCCTCCACCATGTAACTCCTCGTAGTTGCCGTCTGCACGGGGCGGTCCTGGCGGCCGCCCCGTGCTTTTTTTGTAGCGGCGCAGGCGCGTAAGCCAATCGGTAAGCGATCGGCAAGTTCGCCACCAGCACACTGCTGCCTGTCTCGAGCGGTACCCCTTAACCAGAACACAAAGGAGAACAGCCATGAAAACGAAACTCATCGGACTCGTCTCGATACTCGCACTCGCCTTTTCGGTGCTGGCGGGATCGGCCGCGGCGCAGAACGCGTCCCCAAGCAGCAGCAATACAACCAGCAGTCCGACCCGGACGGACCAGATCGTGTACTTCATCTGGTACGGCAACTGGGCGGCAAACATTTCTCAGCAAATCATCCTGGCCGACTTCGTATCGGGTCTCGGATCGTCGCCGTATTTCCAGATCAACCAAGGCTATCCCGACAGCAGCGGCCAGGTTCCGAGCGGTGATATCGCCTATGGCGGTGGTGCTCTCGATGCGTATTCGCATGGCGCCTCGCTGAGCGAGGCGGACGTCGCGGACGTCGTCGCCAATGCATTCCGGACCGGAGGACTCGTCTTCGACCCGTTGGGCATCTATGCCGTCCTCACGTCAGCCGATGTCACGGTTATCGATTCTGTGACGCAGTTTTGCCTGACCTGCTGCAACCTTCACGGACACTCCATCGTCAACGGTTCGGATTTCAGGTACGTATTTGTGGGCAGCCCAAGGCGTTGCCCGGGAGCCTGCGCCACGCAGTTCCAGTCGCCGAACGGCGACTACTCGGGCAACTACGAGGCCGATTCGATGGCGTCGTGGTTGGCGGCCGCGCTGAGCGAAGTGGTGACCGACCCGTACGACGACGCGTGGCACGACCGCTACGGTCTGGAAAACGCGGAAAAGTGCGAGGGGACGTACGGCACGACCTACCCCGTCACGAATCTCTGGGGCCAGTCCGCCCAGGCGAACATCAAGCTCGGCTACCGCGACTACCTGCTCCAGCAGAACTGGGTGAACGGCAAGAAGGGCCGCTGCGGGCTGTCGCGCTGAGAGTCACCGGCGAAATTCCTATCGACGCGATCGATTTCCGAGACACGAACGCCTGGCCGCGCCGGTGCAACGGAGGAGCTGAGTATGGAAACCTTTCGAGGATATGCCGTGATGCTGAATCTGCGTCACGAGGCCGTTGCTGCCTGCAAGGCGCTGCCGGTGCGTGGTGAACCGGGGATGCCTCCGATACATCACGCAGCAGAGCGCTCCGGGCCTGCAGCATCTTCGGGGATCAGCGCTGTTAGCCGTTGGCTGGCTGGGCCGTCCTTGGGCAGGGCCTCGCTCGCTGCGCTGGCGCTCTGGGCGGTCGTGGAATCTGTCGGTTTGGGGAACGCGATCGTGCACGAGCACGACGGTGCATGGATCGCCAGTGCCACAGCCGCGATCGTCCTGCTGGCGGCACTGGTCTCGAGCATCGCGGGCTTCGCGTTTTCGGCTCTCGCCGGGAGCGCCCTC
>VBCL01000281.1:0-6640 GCA_005888865.1 Betaproteobacteria bacterium
AGCGAGCGGATGTTCAGCACGGGCTGCACCGGGTCGACGAGCTCCGGAAACTTGCCGGGGACGACCTTGCCGTCGACGTGCTCCACCTCCATCGGACAACCCGCGACGCCACGCAGCGGATGCAGCACGACGAATCCGGTGCGTGCGGTGAGAAAGTCCGTCTTCGGAACGGCGGTTCCGGTGAAGCTCAGGTTGCCTTCCCGCGTGCCTTCGATCTCGGCGTCGTATGCGATCTCCTGATCGTCGCGCTTGCACACCGCGTGAAACGACACCGAAAAGCTGTCGGCGCGCTGGTCGATCTTCAGGTTGCTCAGCGCGGGCGCGTACGTGCCCCAGTTCTCGTCTCGCACCAGGAAGCCGATGCCCCGCAGGACCTCGACGCCCCCGACCTTCAGGTACCGCAGCTGGCCGTTGTCGAATTCGACTTCCATCGGTCCGGCGCGCAGCGTGCGCCCGACGACATCCGGCTGCTCGGTGCCATACAAGGCGATTGCGCGATCGGGTTGCGGATGCGTCATGGTCGTCTCCTGGCGAGCGTCTTCAGCACAGGTGGGCCCAACGCGGCGCCTTCAACGCGTCGGGATTGACGAGGTGTGCCGGCCGTTTGCGCCGGGCGACTTCGACCACGCTGGTCAGGCCGTCGATGGCAATGGCGTTGAAGTTCTCGTCGGTCCAGCACAGCGCGTGCGGACTGACGATGACGTGGTCCATCGTAAGCAGCGGATTGTCGGGCGCGATGGGTTCTTGCTCGAATACGTCGAGCCCAGCACCCGCGATGCGATTTTCCTGGAGCGCCTTGATCAATGCCGGTTCGTCGATCACCGAGCCGCGCGCGACGTTGATCAGGTATGCGGTCGTTTTCATCAAGGCCAGCGCCTCGGCGTTGATCAGATGACGCGTCTCGTCGTTCAGCAGGCAGGTCAGCAAGACGAAGTCGGATTCTCGCAGCAGGGTGGGCAGCGACACCAGCTTGGCACCGAGCGCCTCGACCTTCACGGCATCCGCGTACGGATCGGCTGCGAGCAGACGCATTTCGAAGCCTCGCACCAGTTTCAGCGTCTCCTGCCCGGTGCCGCCGACGCCGACGATGCCCAGCGTTCTGCCCGTAAGCCCGCGTCCCATGTGCTCGTTGCGCTGCTCCCATTTGCCGGTGCGGGTCAGGCGATCCTTGATCAGCATCTTGTGCGCCAGCGCGAGCACATAGGTGATCGCCATCGTCGCCACGGGTCGTCTCACCGCGATCGGCGTGTTGGTGACCAATACGCCGGCACGCGTCATTGCAGGGATGTCGACCGAGTCGTAGCCGACCCCGTGCCGCGCGATCAGCGCCAGCCGACAATCCGAGCGGGCGACCGATGCGGCGGTCACCTTGGGCGCGTTGACGTAAATCGCGTCGTAGCGCGACGCCAGATCAGGCGTCACCTCCGTCACCGATTCGGGCATGTACTCCCATTGCAGCACATCAGCGGCTTTCTTAAGAACATCGAGTGGACCGCTGCCGAACGAAGGTTGACCCGAGGCCGTGAGCAGGTCGCGTGTCAGGCCGACTTTGAACAGGCTCATGGCATCCTCAGCGCTGCTTCAACGCCGAGATGCCCTGCGCCAGCGCCTTCTGATAGACCTGCGAATCCATGCCGTAGGCGATCATCGAGAAGCCGCGCTCGAGATACTCCTTGCCCCAGCGCTCGTCAGCCGCCATGAAGCCTGTGCCCTTGCCGTGCGCATGCGCCGCGCCCACCACCTTCGCAAGCGCGGCGAGGTAGTCGGGATGTTCGAACTGGCCGGGGATGCCCATGAAGTTGGTCAGATCGAAATGCCCGACCCACAACACGTCGACGTTCGGCAGCGCGGCGATCGCCGCCGCGTTCTCGACGCCCTTGGGGGTTTCGATCTGCGTGATGACGATGTTGCGCCGATGCGCGGCTTCGATCTTGTCGACCGGGTTGCCCGGCAGGTAGTCGTCGTGCGCCACGCCGAACGCGGCCCCACGGCGGCCCTGCGGCGGATAGCGCGTGCAGGACACGATGAACTCGGCCTGCTCGCGCGTCTCGACCATCGGAACCATCACGCCGTGCGCGCCGATGTCGAGCACGCGGGCGATGAAGTCGTATTCGGTGGCGGGCACGCGCACGATCGGCGCCAAGCCGATGCCGCGGCACCCCGCGATGATCCCCTTCAGCGTCTCCAGGCTGATGCCGGTGTGCTCCATGTCGAGGAACAGGAACTCGGCCCCCGCCGCTTTCACGAGCTGCGGCAGGGCGGGCACGAAGAATTCGAGGATCATCGCGCCGAATACGCGTTCTTTCAAGTTGGTCGTCATGTCCTTCTCCTGTCCCCTCTGGGATCCGATTCCCTACGACTTTGCGATCTGCGTCACGGCTGCGAACGTGACCGACTTGCGTTCGAGCCATGGCCCCGCGAGCCTGTCGAACACCTTGAAGTGGGGCGTTTCGAGGTGCGCCTTGAACACCGCTTCGTCGGCATAGATTTCTTACAGGTGAATGCGCGATGCGGACGCGGCTGCATCCAGCACATCGAAGCGCAGGCACCTCGGTTCGGTCGCCACCGCCGATCGCGCGTTCACCAGCAGCGGGGCGCGAAACGCCCCGAAGTGCCGGCCCATCACATCGAACTCGACCCACACTGCGTACTGGCCCATCGCGAAGCTCCTATGAGATTACCCGGTTGGTCGCGGGGTCGATCAAGACGACCCGGTTCATGTCGATCGACAACTCGATCTTCTCGTTGATGGCGGATACATCGTGCGCCTGCAGTTCGGCCACCGCTCGTGTGCCGCCGAGGCTGAACGTCGCATACGTGCGCGAACCGGTGGGCTGCAGCAGTTCGACGATGGCCGAATGACGCGCCAGCCCGGCGCGTTCGCCCGGGTTCGCGCGGCCGAGGTGTTCCGGCCGGACACCGAGCACGACCGGCTGTTCGACCCAGTTTCCAAGATTCGCGCTCCTGCGCGCGGGCAGCGCGAGCGTGGCTCCATCGCCGAGGCGTAGCGCGAGTCCGTCGCCGGCGGCGATCACCTTCGCGTCGACGAAGCTCATCGCCGGCGAGCCGAGGAACCCTGCGACATACCGGCTCGCCGGGCGCTCGAACAGGTCGAGCGGCGGGCCCGCCTGTTCGATGACGCCATCGCGCAGGAGCACGATGCGGTCGGCCATGGTCATCGCCTCGACCTGGTCGTGCGTGACGTAGATCATCGTCTTGCCCAGTTCCTGGTGCAGGCGCTTGATCTCGCTGCGCATCTCGTCGCGTAGCTGCGCATCGAGGTTGGATAGCGGCTCGTCGAACAGGTAGAGGCGGGCGCTGCGCACGATCGCGCGCCCGATCGCAACGCGTTGCAGCTGACCGCCCGACAGCTCGCGTGGGTAACGATCGAGCAGGTGGTCGATGGCGAGCATCTGCGCCGCGCGTCTCACCTTCGGTTCGATCTCCTCCTTCGGTGTCTTGCGCGAGCGCAGGCCGAAGGCGATGTTGTCGAACACGTTCATGTACGGATACAGCGCGTAGTTCTGGAACACCATCGCGATGTCGCGGCTCCGCGGCGGCAGGTGATTGACGACCTCGCCGCCGATCTCGATCGTGCCCTTGTCGGCGTCCTCCAGCCCGGCGATGGTCCGCAGCAGCGTGCTCTTGCCGCAGCCCGACGGCCCGACCAGCACCGTGAACTCGCCGGCGGGGATTTCGAGGTCGACGCCGCGCACGGCGTGCACGCTGCCGTAGTACTTGTGAAGTGCGCTGACCCGCAGGACGGCCATTCGCTGCGCTATCCCTTTATCGCACCGAGTGAGATGCCGCGCACGAAATAGCGCTGCATGAAAGCCGTGACGACGAAGATCGGCACCGTCCCAAGAACCGACATCGCGGAGATCTTGGCCCAGAAGTTCGACTGACCGCCGAAATAGTGCGTGATTTGCACGGTGTAGGTCGCGACTTCGGTCCGCGTCAGCACGAGCGCGAAGATGAAGTCGTTCCACGCGAACACGAACGTGAAAATGGCGGTGGCGGCAAGCCCGGCACGGCACATCGGCAGCACCACCTTCCAGATGACTTCCCAGCGCGTGCAGCCGTCCACCAGCGCCGATTCCTCGAGCGCGCGCGGGACGTCGAGGATGTAGCCGCGCATCATCCAGATCACATATGGCAGGTTGAACGCGGTATAGAGCAGGATCACGCCGATGTACGTGTCGACGAGCCCGAACCAGACGTACAGTAGAAAGATCGGGAACACCACGGCGATGGGCGGGATCATGCGCTGCGAGACGATCCAGTTCGCGAGATGCTTGCCGCCGGTCGAGAAGCGCGCGAGGCTGTACGCGCAGATGACGCCGAGGAACATGGCCAGCGCGGTGCTGAAGAACGCGACCACGAGGCTGTTGCCGACGGTGGCGGCGTCGCCGTCCCTGAACAGCACGCGATAGGTATCGAAGTTGAAGCTGCTCGGATACCACTTGGGCGGGAACGCATAAATCTCGGACGCTGTCTTGAACGAGATCATGAACAGCCAGTAGATCGGGAACATGAAGACGAGCGTGAGCAGGACGGCCGCGGTCAGGCGCAAGCCGAGCCGCAATCCCCGCCGTTGCGCAAGCGTGCTCATCGCGCCAGCTCCACGCGCCGCAGCAGGAACATCACCAGCGCCGAGAGCAGGATGATCACAAGCAGCGCGACCGCAGCGGTATAGCTGGTCTCGAATTGCTGGAAGCCCTTGACGTAGGTGAATACCGAGATCGTCTCGGTCATCGTGCCGGGTCCGCCCTGCGTGAGTGCCCATACGATGTCGAACAGGCGGAACAGGTCGAGCCCGCGGATCAGAATGGCGACCGTCATGACGGGCGCGATCGCGGGGAGCACGATGCGCGAGAAGGTACGCCACCAGCCTGCGCCGTCGATGGCCGCCGCCTCGAGTTGCGAACGATCCACGTTGCCCAGCGCCGCGAGCAGCAGCAGGAACATGAACGGCGTCCACTGCCAGATCTCGGCGGCGATGATGGCCGGATACACCAGGTCCGGATTGATGGTCCACAGCAGGATCGTCTCCTTGCCGGCGATCCAGCCGATGATCTGATTGATCGGCCCGAAGCGGTGGTTGAACAACAGCGCCCACGTTGCGCCCGAGACGATCGGCGAAACCACCACCGGCAGCACCAGCAGCGCGATGAAGATCGCGCGGCCCGGCAGGCGGTCGAGAAAAAGCTGCGCCATGGTGAGCCCGAGCACCAGCTCGAGCGGCAGCGCAATCGCCGTGATGATCAGCGTGTGCAACAGCGCCTGCCACAGCCGCGCATCGTCGAAGAGCTGCTTGTAGTTCGCTGCGCCTATGAAATCGGTGCTGGTCTCCGTCATCGTGATGCCCTGAAAGCTCACCGTCAGCAGGTACACCAGCGGGAAGACGCCGATCAGGAGCAGCACGAAGATCGCCGGCCCGACCAGCAGGTACTTGAAGTTGCGCTCCCCGAAACTCGCGCCTTGCACCGAACTCAATTCACGTCCTCACCGTCACCGGGGTGACGAGCAAAAAAATAGGAGCGCGGCCAACGCTCCTATCTTCGTTCTTCCCCGAACTTGACGAGCGTTTTACTTGGGATACGCGCCGGACTTGGCCGCCCAGGCGTTGTACACCGCCTTCTGCTTCTCGAGTCCGATCTTGGCGGTCGTGTCATCCCACTGCTTGGCGACATCATCGAGAATCTTCTTCGGATCCTCGCCCGCCCACAGGCGGCTGATGCCCTGGCGCAGCGCCTCTTCGTATCTGTCGGTCTGGATCAGCGACAGGTCGAGCAGGCCCGTCTGCGACCCTGCCTTGAGCGCGGCGAGATAGTCCTTCGCATCCGGCCAAAGTCCGAGATAAACCGGATCGGTGTAGTGCGAGTCGCGGAACGGATCGCGCAGCGTGTAGGGCAGCTGCACGCGCTTGGTGCTGATCTCCTCGCTGTTGAGCCACTGGATGAACAGATACGCCGCTTCCTTGTTCTTGCTGCTCGAGGCGACCGAGAGCGCAAAACCGAGGGCCAGTTCCGGATGACCTCCGGGCGGCAGCGCATAACCGACCTTGCCGGCGATGGTCGACTTCGGCACCCAGTCGAGCGCTTTTTCGCTGCCGAGATATCCCGCAGCGAACCGGCCGTAGGGTGGCCACGAGATCGTCATCGCGCTTTCGCCCTTGAGGAACGTCGCCAGGTTCTCGACGAAGCCAAACTTCTCCACCCCGGGCGGCATGAAGCGGTTCTCGTTGCGCATCTCGGTGAGAACCTTCACGCCGGTCGCGCTGTTGACGGTCGCCTTCATGTTCGCATCGAAGAATCGCCCGCCTTCGACGCGGAAGCGCTCCTCGAACATGAGCATGCTGTACGGCGGTTCGCGGAAGAACGACGCGCCGTAGGTGCCGTCCTTCTTCAGGTTCTCGGTCAGGAACGAACCGACCTCATCGAACTGCTTCCACGTTTTCGGCACGGCCAGCGGGTAGTTGTACTTCGCCTGGAATGCCTTCTTCAGATCGTCGCGCGCGAAGATGTCCTTGCGGTAGTACATGACGAACACGTCGCCGTCATCGGGGAACCCGTAGATCTTCCCGTTGACCATCATCTGATTGTCGCGATAGGTCGGCGCAATCTTCTGCAGCTCGGCG
>VBCL01000281.1:6679-7216 GCA_005888865.1 Betaproteobacteria bacterium
TCCAGTGCGCCCGCCTGCACCAGGTCAGGCATCCAGGCGGGGACCACGTTCAGCGCGTCGTACGAGCCGGTGCCGGCGCGATATTCCTGCATGATCTTGGTGAACATCTCGGCGGTCGGCACTTCGACCACCTTGACCTTGCACCCGGTCTCCTTCTCCCACAGCGGCCCGGAGAAATTGAGCGGATCGAGCGACTGCAGCCCCGCTTCCCAGACGATCGTGATGGTCTTACCGGCGCAGATCTTCTTGGCTGCATCGACCGCGGTCTTCGCGGCGCTTTGGGCATGAACGATACCGGCCGAAGCGAGTGTCATAGCGGCGAGCAGTGCGCCGGTCCAGTGCAAGCGGGTGAAGCGGTTCTTCATGGTGCCTCCTCTTGGGGCCACTGGTGTCGAGATCTTGAAATGCCCGCACCATTCTTGCGAGCGCGATCCGGCTGATTCGATCGTGTTTTGGCGCGCCTGAGAGTGTAGTACGAACCAGGGCGTCGTGGGTTCGAATCCTGCCGGGCGCGCCAATATTCAAGGGCTCCATTCC
>VBCL01000257.1 GCA_005888865.1 Betaproteobacteria bacterium
GACATCCAGACAAGCGAGGAGGGGGCGCCCGACCCAATAGTCCAGTGCCCGCTTGCGGTCGAGGTCCATCAGATAGTCACGCCAGTGCGGCTAAACCGCGCACAGCGGCTGGCCGGATGCGGCTCGCGCAAAAACGCGCGGATTATACCCGGCGGCGCCACGCAGCCGCCAGCACCCGCGCCGCGTCGGCGCGAACTGCGAGAGCCTTCCCTGCAAGTCTTCGAGAGCGAGTCGCGCCGGCCCCGCATGAAAAACGCCCCGCACTGGGCGAGGCGTTTTTCGCAATCTCGGCAGGGATCAGATCCGATGGACGATCTGGACTGCGGTCGGCATGCCGAATCGCACCATGGATCTGCCCTACCTGGAAAGAAGTTTCGTGCAATCGTTCGTCATAAACAATCGGAGTTTGTCCGATTTTTCTGTAGGACGCAGGCGAAACCTCGCGTAGGACATGAATTGGGCTGGATTTGCTTGCGAATCGGGCTAGATTTGCTTACCTAATGGCGCCGCCTTCGGTGTCGAAGAGGCCGGCTGGTCACTGCTAGTGCCGGACTTGCCGGTCGCGGATTTATCCATGCTGCTGCCTTTATCCATGCCTTGCTGCTGTTTGCCGTACTTGGCATCTGCTGCGTCGCGACAGGACTGTTGTTGGTCGGCCGGCTTCTGGTCACAAGCAGCAAGCGCCTTTTGATACGCCGCGCTGGTGCTCGATCCCTTGTTCATGGTGTCGCCACCCGTTGACGGAGTGGTCGCCGGGCTTGGAGTGGTGGTCGAAGGTTGCTGGGCCTTGTCGCCGTAAGTTTGCGCGGCGGCGAGGCCGGGCAGCGCAGCGAGGGCGAGGGCCAGAATCGTATAACGGATGGCTTGGGGCATTAGGGTCTCCTGAGTGTCAGTGCGTAGACTTCGGTTCGATAAGGTCGGGACGCGTGGCAATTCTTTGTCGTGATCGCTTGGCCTCACGGCGTGCGTGATAGCGTCCGACTGCGCGATCGTTGGCTTTCGAGGCCCGATCGCCACGGCCATCCTGACCCGATCCCCCGCGGGCGACTATCGGCTAGGCGCCGATTTTGTTGTAGGGCGCGGGCGTGCGGGAGGTCCGCCCGCGTCCTACTGGTACAGGCTAGCTGCCGCCCGGCGCAGCGCCGTGCAGGCAGTCGGCGTACGCAGCTCCGCTCAACGGCTCGCACCGTGGGCTGGTATTGGTGTTGCGACCCGATGTATCGCCCGGATAGGCGTACCGGTAATAGCCCCGCCAGCCGGGGGAATATTCGTCGGTGACCGGAGGTGTCGTAGAGTAGGTGTAGGTCTGTGGGCTCGAATAGTAGTAGGTCAGGTAGGCGGGGTGGTCATCGATCATTTCCTGCCGATAACCGTAGCTCTCGCCGTAATACGCGGTCCTCGTGTAACCGGAGCTCGCGTCGTTGGTTGCCGCGTTCGGGATGGCCTGCCGCGGCGAGTCGTTGTCGGCGCCGATCGGCTGACGCCCGTTATCCCCCGCTTGCGATCCTGCCGCGATGGCTACGCCTGCCATGCCTGGAAGCGCGGCGAGCGCAATCGCCAGAGCGATCCGACGGATAGCTTGATGAGGCATTTGCTGGCTCCTGTCGATGGGTAAAAAGAAAATGCGTGAGACCTCAAACAGGGCGGGGCACGCCCTTAGGGCACCGGCTGGTTGCGATATTGATCGCGGACCAGCGTGCTTCGAGGTCTCATCGCACGTTCATCGTGCACCGATCCCCGGCACGGAACTATCGGCTCGATGCCGAAGTTTATGTAAGGCGGGGCCGATAATCCCTCGGCGATAGTCCTACAAGAGCAGCGTACGGTTCGCCGACGTCCACCGGCGTGGGGCGGCGATGCAGAATTCAAAAGCAAGACCCGGAGTGCCGCCTTCGGTGCCAAAGGCTAAAGTTCAGTCATCGATCACGATGACCTGAAAGGACGCAAAGTGAATATGACCAGCCGGACAGAAATGCTCGCAGCCGCCACTGTCGACGACCCGCGTTGGGCGGCCGTTGCCGCGCGCGACGCGAAGGCGGATGGCAAGTTCGTATATTCGGTCAAGACCACCGGTGTGTATTGCCGCCCGTCTTGCGGCGCGCGTCAGGCCCGGCCCGAGAATGTACAGTTTCACGCGACTGCGGCGGATGCCGAGCGGGCGGGATTTCGCCCGTGCAGGCGCTGCAAGCCGGATCAGGCGTCGCTCGCCGAGCAGCATGCCGCCAAGGTCGCCGACCTGTGCCGGCTCATCGAGAATGCCGAGCACGTGCCGAGCCTCGAGACGTTGGCGAACCGAGCCGGACTGAGCGTCTACCACCTGCATCGCGTCTTCAAGACGATCACAGGCTTGACACCCCGGGCCTACGCGGCAGCGCACCGCGCCAATCGCGTCAGGGCGGAGCTCGATCGCAGCGGCACCGTGACCGATGCGATCTACGGTGCCGGGTACAACTCTAACGGGCGCTTCTACGAAGAGGCGAACGGCGTGTTGGGCATGACCCCCACGAGCTACCGCGCCGGAGGTACGAACATGGACATTCGATTTGCCATTGGAGAATGCTCGCTCGGATCCATCCTGGTTGCGGCGAGCGAGCGCGGGGTATGCGCCATCCTCCTGGGTGACGATCCCGACGAGCTCGCGCGCGAGCTGCAAGACCGCTTTCCGCGGGCCGTGCTGATCGGCGGGGACGCGGGCTTCGAGGAGCTCGTTGCCAAAGTCGTGGGCCTTGTGGAGGCTCCTCGGCTGGGACTCGATCTGCCGCTCGACGTACGAGGCACCGTGTTCCAGCAGCGCGTCTGGCAGGCGTTGCGTGAGATCCCCGCGGGCAAGACCGTCAGCTATACCGAGATCGCGAAGCGCATCGGCGTGCCGAAGTCGGTCCGGGCCGTGGCTCAGGCGTGCAGCGCCAATCCGCTGGCAGTGGCCATTCCCTGTCATCGCGTGGTGCGCAATGACGGCGGGTTGTCGGGCTATCGCTGGGGCGTGGAACGCAAGCGAGTGCTGCTCGATCGGGAAGCCAACGGGTGACCAAGACCCGCGCGGCCAAGGCCTTCGACTGGGATCGAATCGCGCGCGATCTGGATACGCGAGGAAGCGCAACGATCGAACACCTGCTCCCCGCCGAAGAGTGCAGGGCGATCGCTGCGTCGTACTCGAACGAAGCGCTCTTTCGAAGCCGCGTGGTGATGGAGCGGCACGGCTTCGGACGCGGAGAGTACAAGTACTTCCGCTATCCGCTACCCGAAGTCGTTGCAACCCTTCGCAAGGTCGTGTACCCGCGCCTGGCGCCCATCGCGAACCAATGGAACGCGGCAATGGGCATCGAGGTTCGTTACCCGGAAGAGCATGCAGAGTACATCGCGCGCTGCCATGCGGCGGGTCAGGTCAAGCCGACTCCGCTGCTGCTTCAGTACGGTCCCGATGACTACAACTGCCTGCATCAGGATCTCTACGGCGAGCACGTCTTCCCGCTGCAACTCACGATCCTGCTCTCCGAGCCTGAACGAGACTTCACCGGCGGCGAGTTCGTTCTCACCGAGCAGCGTCCACGCATGCAGTCACGGCCGGAGGTCGTGCCACTTCGACAGGGCGACGCGGTCGTGTTCGCAGTCCACCACCGGCCGGTCCGTGGCACGCGCGGTTTCTACCGGGTGAATCTGCGCCACGGTGTCAGCCGCGTGCGTACCGGACACCGGCGGACGTTGGGGATCATTTTTCATGATGCGACATGAGGGAATGCGCCGGCCCGGAATGCTTGCCCATCACCTTGCAGTCGCGTAGCCTGCCCACATCGCTTCCCGATTCGGCCGCCACGGTCGCGCCGCATGCATGTCCACTAATCATCACTCTGCGAAACACATCCGCCTCACCTCGCATCCGGTCGAGGGCGGGCACGGTGCGTTGCCGATCCGTTGGGGCCGCGCCGACCCCCGCGAGCGCGGCCCGATCGTGGGCAGCACGTTCACGCGCAGCCAGCGCAATGTGATCGGCACCCACAGCGGCTCCTACGGCGTCTACCGCGCGCTGGCCGTCGCGGCCGGCGCTTTGCTGCGGGATCATCGCGCGGACCTCACCGACACCATGCCCGCCGATCCGCTCGGACCGTACCCGCAATGGGCGGACCCGAACAGCATCGTGGCGATGGATCCGTTCGGCGCCATCGTGGTGGAAG
>VBCL01000258.1 GCA_005888865.1 Betaproteobacteria bacterium
TGCCGACCAACAGATGACACGGCAATTCTGAGGATTTCGAAGATGATCTCTTTCCTGCGCGAGCTGTGGGCCTATCTGAGAGGCCGCAAGAAGTACTGGCTCATACCCGCGTTCGTCATCATGGCGTTGCTAGGTGCGTTGATCGTGCTGTCGCAGGGCTCGGCGGTCGCGCCGTTCATCTACACCATCTTCTGACCCATGCATGTTCTAGGCATCTCCGCCTATTACCACGACAGCGCCGCTTGCCTGGTCCGGGATGGAGAGATCGTCGCCGCCGCTCAGGAAGAGCGCTTCACACGGAGGAAACACGACGCCGGTTTTCCGATCAACGCGATCCGCTATTGCCTGCGTGAGGGTGGGATCGGCGCAGAGGACCTGGAACATGTCACGTTCTACGACAAGCCGTTTCTCAAGTTCGAGCGGCTGCTCGAAACGTATTTTGCGTTCGCGCCGCGCGGCTTCCGGTCGTTTCGCATCGCGCTTCCCGTGTGGTTGCGCGAGAAGCTGTTCCTGAAGAGCCTTCTCGAAAGAGAGCTGCGGGCGCTCGACGCCGATCAGGATTGGTCCGCCAAGCTGCTCTTCGGCGAGCATCACATGAGTCACGCGGCGAGCGCTTTCTTTCCCTCGCCCTTCGCATCCGCGGCCGTGCTGACCCTCGATGGTGTAGGCGAATGGGCGACGTCATCGCTGGCGATCGGCAATGGCAACCAGTTGGAGGTGCAGCGCGAGATCCATTTCCCGCATTCCATCGGACTGCTGTACTCCGCGTTCACCTACTACACCGGATTCAAGGTGAACTCGGGCGAATACAAGCTCATGGGGCTGGCGCCATACGGAGAGCCACGCTACGCCGGGCTCATCTACGCGCATCTGATCGACGTCAAGGAGGATGGATCCTTTCGGCTTGACCAGTCGTACTTCGACTATTGCACCGGGCTCACGATGACCAACGGCAAGTTCGCGGACCTGTTCGGCGGTCCGCCACGGTCGCCCGATCAACCGCTGACGCAAAAGCACATGGACCTCGCTGCCTCGATCCAGAAGGTCACCGACGAGGTCATGCTCAGACTGACGCGGGCGATTGCGAAGGAGACAGGACAACGGAACCTCTGTCTTGCCGGCGGCGTCGCGCTGAACTGCGTGGCCAACGGCAAGATTCTTCGCGACCGCGCCTTCGACAATGTCTGGATCCAGCCGGCGGCCGGCGACGCGGGCGGCGCACTGGGCGCGGCGCTCGCGACTTATCACGGCGTGCTGAATGGCCACCGACGCATCGCCGCGAACGGCGACTCGATGCACGGCGGGTATCTAGGGCCGGAGTTCTCACAAAGCGAGATCGACACGGCACTGTCCGCGGCCGGCGCCCGATTCGAGGTGTTGTCGGAGGAGGACCTGATCCGCCGCTGCGCGCGGGATCTGGCCGACGGGAAGGCGCTTGGCTGGTTCCACGGGCGGATGGAATTCGGGCCACGCGCGCTCGGCGCGCGCTCGATCCTCGGCGACTCGCGCTCGCCGACGATGCAGAAGACGCTGAACCTCAAGGTCAAGTACCGCGAGTCCTTTCGTCCGTTCGCACCCTCGGTGCTACGGGAGGATGTCGCGGACTGGTTCGAGCTCGATCGCGACAGCCCTTACATGTCGATCGTCGCCGATGTGGTCGCGTCGCGTCGGCGCGAGGTGCCCGTCGAGGAGCAGTCGCTCTTCGGCATCGACAGGCTCAACATCACGCGCTCGGAAGTGCCGGCAGTGACGCACGTCGACTTTTCCGCCCGGATTCAGACCGTCCACCGCGAGACCAATTCCCGCTATCACGCGCTGCTCACCGAGTTCAAGCGACTGACCGGTTGCCCGGTCATCGTCAACACGTCGTTCAACGTCAGAGGCGAGCCCATCGTGTGCTCGCCGACGGACGCCTTTCGTTGTTTCATGGGCACCGAAATCGAGAGTCTCGCGATCGGCAACGCGTACCTGCAGAAGGCGGCACAGGATTCGCGCTTGAAACTCGAGTACAAGGATAGGTTCGCGCCGGATTGAGGGAGCGCGCCTCATTGCCGAGGCACTGCTGCCCCAGGCCCTGCAGTCGCTGCAGCGGCCGGGCCGATGAACCGGTTCACTTCGTCGCTTTGACGACCTCCGAGAACGCGGCACTCGAAGTCTTGGCGTTGTTGGCATCTCCGCCGTAGCTGGCGACGATGCCATAGGTCCCGCTCGCGCCGAAGCTCGTCGTGCAGACCGCGCTCTTCATGTTGCCGGAGCCGGTCAACGCGACCGCTGCGCAACCCGCGATCGGGGTTCCCAAACGGGTGAAGGCGACGGTCCCGGTCGGGTTGGAGCCGGCGACGTTCGCGCTGAACGTTATGTTCTGGTTGACCTGCGCCGGGTTGACCGAGCTTGCGACCGCCGCCGAAACGGTCGGTGCCGACGGCGTACTACCCGGTGTCCAAGCCTCGACTTCGGTGAGCAACGAACTGACCGATTTCCCGCCGGCTGCGCCGTTGATGACAATGCGCACCCGGGCGGTCGTCGTCGCGCCGAACGACACGGTGCGCTTGACGAGGTTGTTGCCGGTGACCGAGCCCAGCGTGATCCAGGCCGTCCCGTTCCAGGCCTGCACATCGAAGGCGGTCACGCCGCGCTGCGTAAACGTCAGCGTATCGCTCGGATCCACCGGGCTCAGATTGTTATCCTGCGCGCTGTAGACGATGACGTGATCGATCGTCTTCGCACCGTTGAAGTCGATTTCCACCCAATCGGGGAACGCGGATGCGGTGGCATCCCTCCACACGCCTCCGGCACCGAAATTGAGGCCGGCGCGATCGCCGTTATTGATCGCCGCGGCGGGATACGCCGAGCTGAAAGTGGTCGACGCCGACGCGACCGCACCGGCCGAGGCGAGCGCCACGTTCACGCTGATGACGGTGCCGTTCACGACCTGCGACAGCGTGGTGCTGATCGAAGGCGCGTTGCCGGCGTCGCCGCCATAGCTGGCGACGATCGAATGGGTCGCCGCAGTGAGCGCGCTGGTGCTGCACTGCGCGGTGCGGGTGTTGCCCGAGCCCGCGAGCGCGACTGCCGCGCAGCCGCTGATCGAACTGGCGCCGTCCTTGAAATTCACGCTGCCCGTCGGCGCGGTGCCGCTGACCGTCGCGGTAAAGGTTACGCTCACGCCGAAGGTCGAGGGGTTGGCCGAGCTCGACAGAATCGTGCTGCTCGCGGCCTTGACCACCTGCGACAGCGTCGTGCTGATCGAAGCCGCATTGCTGGAGTCGCCGCCGTAGCTGGCGGCGATCGAATGGGTGGCCGCAGTGAGCGCGCTGGTGCTGCACTGCGCGCTGCGGGTGTTGCCGGAGCCCGCGAGCGCGACCGCGCTGCAACCGGAGATCGAGACGCCACCATCGGTGAAATTGACGCTGCCAGTCGGGCTGAACCCTGTCACCGAGGCAGTGAAGGTCACGCTCGCGCCGAGTCCAGAAGGATTGGCCGAGCTCGACAACGCCGTGCTGCTCGTCGCCTTGTTCACCGTCTGGGTGAGTGTGCTGCTGGTCGAGCCGTTGTTGCTCGCATCGCCGCCGTACACGGCACTCATGCTGTGGCTGCCGGCGGCGAGGCTGCTCGTGCTGCAGGTCGCCGTACGAATATTGCCCGAGCCCGCGAGCGCCACCGCAGCGCAGCCGCTGATCGATGTCGCGCCGTCCAGGAAGTTGACGCTGCCGCTGGGCGCGCTGCCGCTGACGGTGGCGGTGAAGGTCACGCTGCCGCCGGCCGTCGAGGGGGTGAGCGAGCTACCGATACCGGTGGTGCTCGCGACCTTGTTGACTGTCTGGGAGAGTGCCGCGCTGCTCGAGCCGGCATTGGCCGCATCGCCGCCGTAGGTCGCGACGAGGCTGTGCGCTCCGCCGGCGAGCGCACTGGTCGAGCACGCGGCGGTGCGGCTGTTGCCGCTGCCCGCCAGGGCCACCGCCGAACAGCCGCTGATCGAGCTCGCCCCATCCTTGAAGTTGACCGATCCGGTGGGGTTGGTGCCGGTGACCGTGGCGGTGAAGGTGACGCTGGCGCCGACGGTCGAAGGGTTGGAAGAGCTCCCGAGCGCGGTCGTGCTTGGGCCGCCACCGGAGGTCGTCACACTCACCGTGAGT
>VBCL01000057.1:0-1783 GCA_005888865.1 Betaproteobacteria bacterium
GAGATCCGCACGCATCTGCGGTTGATGGATATCGTCGATCCGACCGACAAGACGGTCGACCAGTTGATGAAGCTCGACCTGCCTGCGGGCGTGGACGTGGAGATCAAGCTGCAGTAAAGCATCGGATTCGGTAGTTGCGGTCTGTAAACGCTGCCGGTCAATCGTAACCGGCGGCAAGGAAAGGATAATGATCATGAGTCTCGGAATGGTGGGTCGCAAGGTTGGCATGACCCGCGTGTTCACCGACGACGGCGCTGCCGTACCGGTGACGGTACTCGACGTGGCCAACAATCGCGTCACCCAGATCAAGACGCCGGAAACCGACGGCTACGCTGCCGTCCAGGTGACCTACGGCAAGCGCCGCGCGCGTCGCGTCAACAAGGCGCAGGCGGGACATCTGGCCAAGGCCGGTGTCGAGGCGGGCGAGCTCCTCAAGGAGTTTCACGTCGCCGCGGAAGATCTTGCCGCGCTCAAAGTCGGCGAAATCGTGAGCGTGGAGACGTTCGCGGTCGGGCAGCTCGTCGACGTCACGGGCACGACCAAGGGTCGCGGCTTTACCGGCGTGATCGCGCGCCATCACTTCAGCTCGAATCGTGCGTCGCACGGCAACTCGCTGTCGCACAACACGCCGGGCTCGATTTCGATGGCGCAGGATCCGGGCCGCGTCTTCCCTGGCAAGCGCATGGCCGGGCAGCACGGCAATGTCCAGCGCACGGTGCAGACGCTGAAAGTCATTCGCGTCGACCCCGCGCGCGGGCTGCTGCTCGTCAAGGGCGCGGTGCCAGGAGCCGACGGCGGGCATATCGTCGTCCGGCCGTCGGTCAAGACACCAGCCAAGAAGGGGGCCTGAGCATGGATCTCAAGCTCATCGACGACAGCGGCAAGACGGGCACGACCGTGGCCGGGTCCGACACGCTGTTCGCGCGCGAATACAACGAGGCACTGATCCACCAGCTCGTGATCGCGTTCCAGGCGAACGGGCGCAGCGGTAACCGTGCGCAGAAGTCGCGCGGCCAGATCAACAAGTCGCACAAGAAGCCCTGGCAGCAGAAGGGCACAGGTCGCGCGCGTGCAGGTCAGGCGAACAGCCCGCTGTGGCGGGGCGGCGGGAAGATCTTCCCGAACTTGCCGGACGAGAACTTTTCGCAGAAGGTCAATCGCAAGATGTATCGCGCGGGTATCGCGTCGATCCTGTCGCAGCTCGTCCGCGAAGGACGGCTGTCGGTGGTTAAACGGATCCGCGCAGAAGATCAAGGCGCTTGGCCTTTCGGGCACAGTGCTGGTCGTCACCGACAAGGTGGACGAGAACATGTTCCTGTCCTCGCGCAACCTACCCAACGTGCGCGTTGTGGAGACGAGGGAGGTCGATCCCGTCAGCCTGGTGCAATTCCAGAATGTGCTGCTGACCAAGGCGGCGCTGACGCAGTTCGAGGAGATCCTGGGATGAGCGCGCCAAAGACCGCAGCGAAATCCGCCGCCGGATCCGGAGTGAACGAAGGGCGCCTCATGACGGTGCTCCTGGCCCCGGTCGTCTCGGAGAAGGCGACGTTCGTCGCCGACAAGCATAACCAGGTCATCTTTCGTGTTCGGCCCGACGCGACCAAGAAGGACGTCAAGGCGGCCGTGGAGCTCGTCTGGAAGGACAAGAAGGTCGAGGTCGAGAGCGTCCAGATTGTCAACGTCCACGGCAAGGCCAAGCGTTTCGGCGCGTACTCGGGTCGTCGACGCAACTGGAAGAAGGCGTACGTCTGCCTGAAGCCCGGCCACGAAATCAACTTCGCGC
>VBCL01000057.1:1837-6003 GCA_005888865.1 Betaproteobacteria bacterium
GGTCGTCAACCGCGATCTGCACAAGGGCCGGCCGTTCGAGCAGCTCGTCGAAAGCAAGAAGCGCGGCTCCGGCCGGAACAACCTCGGCCGCATCACGATGCGGCATCAGGGCGGCGGGCACAAGCGTCATTACCGCCTCGTCGATTTCCGTCGCAACAAGGACGGCATTGCTGCCAAGGTCGAGCGGCTCGAATACGATCCGAACCGCAGCGCGAACCTCGCGTTGCTGCTGTACGCCGACGGCGAGCGCCGTTACATCATCGCGCCCCGCGGGGTTGCGGCCGGCGCGCAGCTCATGAGCGGGTCCGACGCGCCGATCAAAGCCGGCAACTGTCTCCCGTTGAGGAGCATCCCGGTCGGCACGACGATCCACTGCGTCGAAATGCTCCCCGGGAACGGCGCGCAGATCGCGCGCTCGGCGGGCGCGTCCGTACAGCTCCTGGCGCGTGAGGGTGCGTACGCGCAGATCCGCATGCATTCGGGCGAGATCCGCAAGGTGCACGTCGATTGCCGGGCGACCATCGGTACCGTCGGAAACGAAGAGCACAGCCTGCGCTCCATCGGAAAAGCCGGCGCTCAGCGTTGGCGCGGCATCCGGCCGACGGTACGCGGCATCGCCATGAACCCGGTCGATCACCCGCACGGCGGTCGCTCGAACGGTGGCGGGCATCCGGTGTCGCCGTGGGGCACGCCGACCAAGGGATATCAGACGCGCAAGAACAAGCGGACCGACGGCATGATCATCCGCCGCCGGCATGCGGTAAAGAAGGGATAGCGACAGATGGCACGTTCAATCAAGAAGGGCCCGTTCGTCGATCATCACCTGCAGGCGAAGGTCGAGGCGGCACGCGCAACATCCGACAAGCGGCCGATCAAGACCTGGTCGCGGCGCTCCACGATCACGCCGGATTTCGTCGGCCTCACGATCGCGGTCCACAACGGCAAGCAGCACATTCCGGTCTACGTCTCGGAAAACATGGTCGGGCACAAGCTCGGCGAGTTTGCCCTGACCCGGACGTTCAAGGCGCACTCAGCCGACCGCAAGGTCGTTGCCCCGACCACGGGACCGAGGAAGTAAGGAGCCAGTCATGGAAACCAAAGCGATCCTCCGCGGCGTGCGTCTCTCGGCTCAGAAGGGCCGGCTCGTGGCGGACCAGGTCCGCGGGCTGCCGGTCGGCAAGGCACTCGACGTGCTCGCCTTCAGCCCGAAGAAGGGCGCGAAGATCATCAAGCGCGTGCTCGAGTCGGCGATCGCCAACGCCGAGCACAACGAAGGCGCCGACATCGACGAGTTGAAGGTGCGGACGATCTACATCGACAAGGCGGAAAATCTGCGCCGGTTCACGGCCCGTGCCAAGGGGCGCGGCAACGTCATCCTGAAACAGACCTGCCACATCCACGTCACCGTCGGTGACGGAAAGCAAGGATAAACCATGGGCCAGAAAATCAACCCGACCGGCTTCCGTCTCGCGGTGAACCGCGACTGGGCGTCGAAGTGGTACGCGAACAGCAAGCATTTCGCGACGACGCTCAATGAGGACGTCAAGGTCCGCGACTATCTTCGCAAGAAGCTCTCGCACGCGTCGGTTTCGAAGATCACCATCGAGCGACCCGCGAAGAACGCGCGCATCACGATCCATAGCGCGCGTCCAGGGGTGGTCATCGGCAAGAAGGGTGAGGACATCGAGACGCTGCGCGCGAACCTGCGCAAGATGATGGGCACCGAGGTCGGCCTCAACATCGAGGAGATCCGCAAGCCCGAGATCGATGCGCAGCTTGTCGCGGACTCGATCGCGCAGCAGCTCGAGAAGCGGATCATGTTCCGCCGGGCCATGAAGCGGGCGATGCAGAACGCGATGCGACTCGGCGCCCAGGGCATCAAGATCATGAGCTCCGGGCGGCTCAACGGCATCGAGATCGCGCGCACCGAGTGGTATCGCGAAGGCAGAGTGCCGTTGCACACGCTGCGCGCCGATATCGACTATGGGTTCTCCGAAGCGAAGACGACCTACGGGGTGATCGGCATCAAGGTCTGGGTATTCAAGGGCGAGGTGCTGCCGCATAACGCGGAACCGCTGGCCGCCCCCGCGCCGGTGCCGGAAGCGCCGAAGCGCGCGCGCAAGAGCGCAGGAGCGAAAAATGCTGCAGCCAGCTAGGCGGAAATACCGCAAGGAGCAGAAGGGTCGCAACAAGGGCGTTGCGACCGTCGGGGCGAAAGTCAGCTTCGGCGAGTACGGCCTTAAGGCCATCGGCCGCGGAAGATTGACGGCGCGGCAGATCGAGGCCGCACGCCGGGCGATGACACGCCACATCAAGCGCGGCGGACGGATCTGGATTCGCATCTTCCCCGACAAGCCGGTGTCGCAGAAGCCGGCCGAAGTGCGGATGGGCAACGGCAAGGGCAATCCCGAGTATTACGTCGCGGAGATTGTGCCGGGCAAGGTGCTCTACGAGATGGATGGTGTCGACGAAACGCTGGCGCGTGAGGCCTTCGCGCTGGCGGCGGCTAAGCTGCCGATCCGCACGACTTTCGTGCACCGGCTCCTCGGCGGCTGAACGGAGAAAGCTATGAAGCGTTCGGAACGCAAGAGAGACCTGCGCGAGAAGTCACCCGCTGAGCTCGAGACCGAGCTCACCGCGTTGCTCAAGGAACAGTTCGGCCTGCGGATGCAAAAGGCGACGCAGCAGCTGACGAACAGCTCCAACATCATGCGTGTCCGGCGGGACATCGCGCGGGTCAAGACGTTGCTTAATCAGAAGGCAGGACAAGCATGAGCGAAACCATTCAAGCGGACGCCACGCAGAGCGTGGCGACGGGGTCGGACGTCAAGGGCAGCCTGATCCAGACCCAGGTCGGGCGCGTGGTGAGCGACAAGATGAACAAGACGGTGACCGTGCTGGTCGAGCGTCGGGTCAAGCACCCGCTGTATGGCAAGGTCGTGACCCGGTCGAAGAAGTATCACGCCCATGACGAGAACAACGAGTTCAAGGAAGGCGATCTGGTCGAGATCGAGGCATGTCGCAAGCTCGCCAAGACCAAGGCGTGGCGGGTGAAGCGATTGATCGAGAAGGCCAAGGTCATCTGACAAGATGACCGATTACCTGCTGCGCTTGGCATGACTTTGTTGCTCGGAGCCTCGAAATCCTCATGTACATCATTCGTACATTCCGGTTTCTCGCCTCCTCGCGCCTTGTCCAGCCTGCGCTCGCGACGGAACTCGGGCACCTTGCAACGCCTTGATGTATCAGCACTGTTGCGGACAAGCATAAATCCTGCCATACTTATCGATTCGCCCGCTGCCGAAGAACGATTCCAGCCGTGGCCGGCGGCGGTCATACCCAGACGGGTTCCAAAACTGACCTGCGGCGCTAACGGGCAGGTCAAGTTGGAGGTGTAGTAATGATCCAGATGCAAACGATCCTGGAGGTCGCCGACAACACCGGGGCCCGGCGGGTGATGTGCATTAAGGTGCTCGGCGGCAGCAAGCGCCGATATGCGCACATCGGCGACGTCATCAAGGTCAGCATCAAGGATGCTGCGCCTCGTGGGCGCGTCAAGAAGGGCGAGATCTACCATGCGGTGGTCGTCCGCACGCGGCACGGGGTGCGTCGCGACGATGGCGCCAAGGTCAAGTTCGACACCAACGCGGCCGTGCTGCTCACCCCCAAGCTGGAACCGATCGGCACGCGCATCTTCGGGCCGGTGACACGCGAGCTGCGCACCGAGCGATTCATGAAGATCGTCTCGCTCGCGCCGGAAGTGCTGTAGGGCCACTAAGGGGAAGCAAGGGAACAAGCATGCGCAAGATCAAGCAGGGTGACAACGTTGTCGTCATTGCCGGCCGCGACAAGGGCAAGCGCGGCGACGTGAGCCGGACCGTCGGGCCCGACTTCGTTCTGGTGGCCGGCATCAACCAGGTCAAGAAGCACGCCAAACCGAATCCGATGAAGAACCAGCCGGGCGGCATCATCACCAAGGAAATGCCGATCCACGTCTCGAACGTGGCGATCTGGAATCCCGTGACTCGCAAGGCGGATCGCATCGGCTTCCGGACGCTGGAGGACGGCCGCAAGGTCCGCTTCTACAAGTCCAACGGCGAAGTGCTCGGAGCGTGACCATGGCCCGCTTGAAGGAAATTTACAACAAGGAAGTCGTGCCGGCGCTG